>JAZNWX010000231.1:0-1988 GCA_045593575.1 Eubacteriales bacterium
TAGTTGATTGATGCAAAGATATCATCTCTTGTGATATGCTTGGGGCAAAGACGGTGGATATTGAGCTTTGCTGCTTCCTTAAGGGCATCAAGGTCGCCGCCAACTTCATCCATAAGAGAAAGAAGAACCTCAGTCTTAACCTTTTCTTTGATTCCGATATCAGCAAGATCCATGCCGATTATATATTCAGGTTCTATTGTATTGTTTGAGAATACCTTAATAACGTTTCCGTTATCAAGCTCGAGAGAAACGGTGTTGACAGCCGCGTGAGCGATAGCGTCTGCAACCTCTCTTGTTATTACTGTACCCTTTTCAAAAAGTACGGTGTCTGTAAGGGGGGATACAACATCTTCTGCCAATCTGTGATCTACAATTCTGTCAGCGATGTTCATCTTCTTATCGAACTTATATCTACCAACGGGCTGTATATCATATCTTCTGGGATCGAAGAAGTAGTTGTTAAGAAGCGTATATGCCGACTCAACAAGCGGGGGCTCACCCGGACGGAGTCTCTTATAAATCTCTTTAAGTGCTTCAATACCTGCGGAGGTATGGTTGATGGAAGCAAGCTCCTCACACTCATCCTTATCAAATGTAGCCGCAAGCATCTCTTCGTTGCCGAAAATTGCATAAATGTCATCTCTTGATTCGATAGTTGAACGGTAGTCAACCACTTTGCCCTTCTCGTCAGTTTCATCTGAAGGAACTACGCCAAGAGCTCTGATGAGCATTGTAATTGGCACTTTTCTGTTTTTATCTATACGTACCCAGACAACGTTGTTGATGTCTGTTTCATATTCAAGCCAAGCACCACGATACGGAATTACCGTGGAAGCATACATTCTCTTACCCGTTTTGTCAATCTCGGAAGAATAGTACATACCGGGAGAACGGATAATCTGAGAAACGATAACTCTCTCAGCACCGTTGATTACGAACGTACCTGTTTCTGTCATAATCGGGAATTCGCCCATAAATATATCCGTCTGCTTAACTTCGCCCGTCTGCTTATTTGTAAGGCGAACGTTAACCTTGAGGGGAGCTGCGTAGTTTACGTCTCTCGCCTTGCATTCCTCAACGGTGTATTTGGGTTTCTGGTCGAAAGAGTATGATACGAACTCGATCGAAAGGTTGCCCGAAAAGTCTGTGATCGGGGAAACGTCACGAAGAACCTCTGCAAGTCCTTCTTCAAGGAACCACTTAAAGGATGCTGTCTGGATCTCAACGAGATTTGGGAGCGCGAGCGTGCTCTTGTTCTTTGAGAAGCTCATTCTTGTGGTTTTACCCTGTTTGTGTTCTCTGATGTTGATCATTAATACAATCACTCCATTCAAAAAATTTAGCCATCGCAAACGAACCTTATCTGCGACGATTGCCACCAGTCATTTTTCCTTATTTATATAATAAGCGCCGTTTTTCGCTAATATATAAGGTCTAAAAAGGACATAGTTAGCAATTATATTGCAGTTTACTATTTTATCATAACTGTTCCCTCTTGTCAAGAGCTTTTTTGGAATTATTTTTATAATTTATGAAAAATATGTATTTTTTTTAAAACTTTTTTCAAAAAAGCTATTGCATTTTATCTCAAGATGTGATATGATATGCAATGTATGGACGAGAACACTCGCACACCCTCTCAGGTGCAGGTGTTTACTGTTTCAGTATTTTATCAAGGAGGGTATGGCTTTGGCAAATATCAAAAGTGCAAAAAAGCGTATAAAAGTTATTCAGGCGAAGACTTTGCAGAACAAAATGTTCAAGACACAGCTTAAGACTGAAATAAAGAAATACGAAGCAGCTCTTGCAGCGGGAGATGTAGAACTCGCTCAGGCTACTTACAAGGCAGCTACAAAGAAAATTGACCAGGCAGCTTCTCGTGGCATCATCCACAAGAACGCAGCAGCTCACAAGAAGAGCCAGTTCACAAAGAAGCTCAACGCTTTGGGTTAATTGATTCAAATAAAAAGACGTACACTTCTCACCGT
>JAZNWX010000232.1:0-6171 GCA_045593575.1 Eubacteriales bacterium
CCCCTTGGGGTATCTTTCTTTTTTGGAGGCGCCACCCAGATTCGGACTGGGGATAGAGGTGTTGCAGACCTTTGCCTTACCACTTGGCCATGGCGCCATATTTTGTTAACGGATGAATTATAGCATAAATGTTTTGTTTTGTCAAGCCCTTTTTCAAACCTTTTGGAGAATAAAAACTGCGATTTATCTTGCAAAAAGTCGAAATATCTTAAATAAAATATATATTTATAGTTCATATAGTGATGTTGCACAAATACAGGTTGCCGCTTTTGGCAAAGCAGACGAAAAAGATAAAAAATATTGAAAGTTGATAAAAAATAGTGTATAATCAGTAAGAGATGGTAAAATAGAAGGCTATGCTCAATTTTGAACTATTACATACGTTTATTTATAAGGACTCTTAGTCCGGAAAGGATCCATTATGAATTTTAAAAAGTTGACAAAAAGTGTATTTTCTTTATTGATGGTATCCGTGATGCTTTTGAGTGTTTGTTCACCCGTGATCAGTGCTGTGGGTGATATTGAACACTTGCACAAGGATAATGCGGGAGAGGGTAAGTTGCATTACGTTTCTCTCGGTGCATCCAACACAAACGGTTATGGTCACCACGGATACTTGGATGATGAGATTTACGAAGACCCGCTTGCTGCTTCTAAGGCAAATATGAATGACTACGGCTATGATAAATCTCCAACCAATGCATATCCTGCACTTATCAAAGACGCTTTGGCTGAAAAAACGGGCAGAGAGGTTGAGCTTCACCAACTTGCAATTTCCTCTATGCGTGTTGAAGAGGTTCTTTGGCTTTTGGATGACACATACACTCCCGATGAATATATGAATTGGCGTTTTACCGGAGGTAAAAGTTGGTTCGATATGGCACATAAAGAGGGTGGCAGAGATGCCTTGCGTGTAGAATACAGAGATTATATTTCCAATGCCGACGTTATCACTGTTGACCTTGGTTGGAACAACTTCGGTGTTTATGCTTTCAATAATATTATGACTGTTATCAAAGAAAATGGAGCAAGATATTGGAAGGCACCTGATTTTGATAGTGTTATTGATGCCGGAATGGAAGAAGAATATTACGCAATCAGAGATAAGGTGATTGAAAGAATAAACGAATTCGTTGATTTGTCTGAGACGGCTCTCTCGGGTGATACACTTGAAATGCTTGCAGATGTTCTTACTTATGCTACATTTGGTGCTTGCTATAACTTTGACAGGGTTATTGAAAAAATATACGAGCTTAATCCTGACGCAAAGGTAGTTGTAATCAACATTCAGAATTTGGCTGATGAATTGATTGTTAACCTTGGCGGAACTGAAATTCCTCTTGGTGATATTTACGGCGAGCTTATTGAATTTGTTGATCTTTACAGAACATCAATGTCTCCCCATGCTGGCAAATACGGCTTTGCTTATGCAGGAGATAACGGTGATGTTGACACTTTCCTTGACGAATTTCGTCTTTGGGACGGTGATCCAGCTACTCTTTCACAGGATATGAAAGATCTTTTCGATATGTATGATGACAATCTTTACGTAAGAAGTAAAATTGAGTATCTTATGGTTGGACAAGCACTCTCCGGATTGTTTAAAAATTTGAGAGATATGGGTTCTCTTTACGGATTCCCCGTTTTCACGAATGATGCTCAATATACATACGAGTTTGCTTTGGATATGGCTTGGCTGAACGGTGTAGATCTTGCGGCATTGGATTTTAATAATCCCGATACACCTCTTGAAGAATACGGTGCGGCGGTTTCAAAGCATCTTGTAAACTTGAGAAATTATGAGACCTATGGTAAGGATGCGTATAATTACGTATTTGAAGATTTGACCAATTTACTGATGACTCGAAAAACCGAGACCGAGACACAAAAAGGCATTGCCGAAGCTATGAAAGATGGGTTCATGGCTCAAAAAGAGACCTTGATTAAAAAGAAAACTGAAAGCGAAGCACAGCTTGAAATGGAAACTAATCCCAACAATCAGGAGGCTATTAAAAATTCTATAAGTCAGTATGAGGAATTAATTAGCCAGTGTGACGCCCAAATTGCAGAGTATGAACAGTTAATTGCTCAGGCAGATGCGGGAATCGCACAGCTTGATCAGGCAATTACTTCGATTATTCCATTTGCAAAGCAGGGATTTGACGATGCATATGCAGGATTATATATGGTTTACAACAACACATTGAATTATGCCTACGACACAGTCGGTACCATCGTTCAGTACACCTTGCAATTCAATACGTTCTATATGACCCCCGAAAGCATGGCAAATCACAATCAAAAGACGGATGCTCTGATGGAATATGTTATTGGTGCATTTACTAATAATACGATGCTCAAGTTTTATGAAGAGCTTGGAAAAATCGGAATGGATTCGTCAGGAGCAGTTGCACCCGAAATTGCGGTTAACGAGGAGTTCTTTGAGGATCTCGGCATCCAGGCAGCGTGTGCACTTGAGGTCCGTTATGACTTCGGTAACTCCTTCTTCGCTCATCCAAGCGTAAAAGGTAACCGACAGATAAAGGACGCGGTTATGGATGTTCTTGAAAATGGTTCCGATGCCGATGCATTTACTGATATGAAGATAAATCAGTACGTTCAGGCGATTGAGGACTTCCTCAACTCCTATTATGAGGATGGATATGCTGATCTCAAGGCGAACGGCACTATAGATTCTATGCTTAATGTCCTTGATCTTATGGATGCCGCACTTGATTCTCTTGAAGCAGATATTCGCAGCTATGCTATCCCTGCTGAAATTGACGCTGCGAGAGCAGAGAATATCAGAGCACTTTTGCTTGAGGAAATTGACAACACAAGAATTACTTCCGAAAAGCTCCGTAGAATTCTTGCTACAGAAAGCTTGAATTTCAATTCCGAATGCTATGCTGAGCTTGTTTCACTTGTGAATAATCTTGAAGATCACGCAAGTACACTTTCAAAGCTTGCTTTGGAAATTGGTTATCTTGCGGACTCTTACCTTGCTGAACTCAATCAGACGGTAATTTATTATGTTGGTATTTTGAACGATATGGCTGTGGGCTCTTATGAGTACCTTGTTAACGAGGTTGAAGAGTTTGAGACACAGTATCTTGAATTCGTTGAGCTTGTTGGCTCCTATGCTGATAAAATAGACTCCTCTCTCGGAACAGCAATTCGCGATTATCTTATCGACACCCCGAGAGATGCTATAATTATTATTTGTCAGTACGGTGAGGATGCTCTTCTTAAGCTCATCGTTGACGTGCTTGACACTACTGACAGCCTGACTGCCTCCATTGGAACGATCATCTCCATTGTTATGGATCACGGTGCAGAAATCTACGGAGAGATTGCTGCCGATCCTGAATACCGTGAGCTTGTTTCCGCAATCGAAAGCAAGAACGCAGAGCTTATGCAGCTTTACAACGATCTTAAGGATCATCCCCTTGTAACCGCAATAGACATTGATAAGCGAATTGCAAAAGAGATTGGCGATCTTGAAATACTCTACTATCAGCTTATTAACGTTGTTACAAAGAACGTAAGAGCTTATGACGAACAGGTTGCAGACATTCTGATTACTGCACTTTACGATATTGTTGATGAATTCGGTATTTTTGCCGAGGCAGGCAAGGATTATCTTGGATGGCTTGAAGGACACAGTTCACTTATGGTTGGTGCACTTCTTCACTCCTTCTTGCAGAACACTCTTGAGCTTGGCGAGGTAGCCGATGAGGTTATCATTAATTACGCAAACAAGCTCGCAAAATTGACAAAGGAATTCTGCACCGAGCTTGCAGAAAATATCAAGGCGGCAGTGAGAAAGAAGGTCAAAGAGCTTGCTGTCTACGGTCACGAGCTTGAAAACATCGTTACTCTTAAGGTTATTGAAATTGTTGACGAGGTAACGGAGTTTGTTACAATTTCTCTTGACGATGCTGTTAACGGTGAATATACACCCGATGATAATTCCTACTATGTTGCTATCGCAGGCAATAATTCCGAGTACGCACAAATGCTTGCTGCTGCTCTCGGACTCAGCGACAGACATACAGTTATGGGCTGGGATAACATCGATAAAAACGTTCTTTACGGTGCTGATTTTGTAACTCTTGGTTATGACAGAACCGCTGTCAGCGGATTTGCAGTTGATCAATTTCTTGCAGCAGTAGCACTTTACGGTGACGAATCCTTCAGAGAGCAGCTTAGTGATTATCTTGCTGTGGCACTTGCAGATGATTTTTCTCAAGAGGAGCTTGAATTACTCTTAACGAATATTGATAATGCGATTGTAAACGCACTTGAAGGCCCTGTGTTCAACGGTAAGACAGTTCAGGATATGGACTGGGCTGAGCTTATTGGCGAAGAAAACGTAGCTCTTGTTAACGAGATGCTCGCTGAAATTGAGATTTATCTTGAAGAATACGGAATTATGGATGAATGGGTAGTTTCTATCAACGTACCCAACCTTTTAAGCAATTACCTGCTTAATATCCACTATTTTGACAATGCTCCCGTTTTCGAGCTTTCACTTCCCGCATCTGAAACAGTGATGCTTGCGGTTGAATCCTATATCTACTCAAATATTGCTTTCTACAAGGAATATGCCGAAACAATCATTGATTTGGTAGAGAACAATCCCGACGTTGAAATCGCAGTTCTCGGTCAGTACAATCCCTTCTCGGATATGACCGTTAACGGAATAAGTATTCCTTTGGGTGAGATTTACGGTAAGCTCGTAACTGTATCAAACATCCACGCATTTGCATACGCATTCGCACTTCCCAACGTAACCTACGTTGATATTTCGGATGCTGAAACAGCTTGGGACAGCATAAGTGATCCTTCGGATCTTCTGAATGCTTATCTTGAAAATCCCGAAGGTGACGTATTTACCGATGAGTCAAATCTTTACGTTATGAATCAGATTCTTGCGGCTTACAATTTGAGCTGCAAGCACGCATACGACGGTTGCACGGATGACACCTGTAACGTTTGCGGTGCGATAAGAAACAACGCAGGACATTCCTACACGTCATCTGTTACAGAGCCCGACTGCGTGAGAGGTGGATATACAACACATACTTGTACAGTCTGCGGAGATTCTTATATTGACAACAGAACCGATGCACTCGGTCACCAATATGACAATGCGTGTGATGCCGAATGTAATGTATGTCACGAGCAGAGAACACCTGCCGACCACGTATTTGGCGAATGGATCCTGATTGTTGCTCCCACAGGCGAAAGCGAGGGCAGAGAAGAGAGAGTATGCTCCGTTTGCGGCGAAGTCGAATCAAGAGTAGTTCCAATGCTTGAGCTTTCTTACAATGTTGGCGAGATCATCGCTATTGTAATTGGCTCCGGCGTGGTATTATTCGGCGTTGTGGCTCAGGTTGCAACCTTTATCAGAAAAAGAAAAGAATCCAATGTTGAATGATTTTTATTAATAATATGATAAAAACCACCCTGATTTTTCAGGGTGGTTTTGCTTTCTGTATGTAAAGTACAGCAAAAGTAAGACTCGATATAAAACAATAGATTTATTCGTAAATATCAGAATCATTTATCAAATTTGCTATCGTAGAGCAAGGCTGCGATCAGTACAACGAAGCAAGAGCCTGCGTTGTGTACAAGGGCACCTGTTGTAGGATTGAGTATACCCAACACCGATAGTGTAACAGCTAAGAAATTGATGCACATTGAAAGTGTAATGCTGAATTGTCAGTTTGCCACTCGTGGCAAACAACCGAATTTTCTTGATGGCTTATGCCATCACTTTTGCAAGCAAAAGACGAAAAGTTCGCCCGCTGCTCACTTTGATAGAAGATTACGGGGCTCGAGACATTTGATGCCGTAGGCATCAAAAATCCAAGTATGCTCACGCATACTTGCCCTTAGTTCGCTTCGCGAACGCGGGTTCGTCGCACCACGCAAGTCGGTGCAATAAAAAGATAGGGACACCTTTTGGTGTCCTTGGAAAGTCGTTAGTCGGGGCTCGAGTCAGTTTGCCACTCGTGGCAAACAACCGAATTTTCTTGATGGCTTACGCCATCACTTTTGCAAGCAAAAGACGAAAAGTTCGCCCTTAGTTCGCTTCGCGAACGCGGGTTCTCGCTCTGTAAGACGTGCAATAAAAAAGAAAGGATACCATACGGTATCCTTTCT
>JAZNWX010000233.1:0-4036 GCA_045593575.1 Eubacteriales bacterium
CCTTCAAGACGAGCCTTTTCCTTTTCAAAGTCAATAATATCGGAGAGGGGAAGGTAGATTGTTGCCGCATCAGTAATAATCTGAACTGAGTTATCAGTACTTACCTCGCTGCCGAATTTTTCAGCAACCACTAGTTCGCTTGCTGAAGCAAGACGCATAAAGAATGCTTCACTCGATGCACCGAAAATGTCAAGATATTTTGTTTCAATGAACACTTTTGCCTTTTTGGAGGGAGGAACGTTCATTTCACTTCTTCTTGTACGGATGGCTGTGATCGCGTCAATGATCTTTGTCATCTTTTCAGCATCTGCAAAGTAGCAAAGATGATCGCAGTACTCAGGGTAGGTGTCAATCATAATGCTTTCTTTATCGTGGGGAAGAGCCTGATAGATTTCTTCGGTAATAAAGGGCATAAATGGATGAAGGAGCTTAAGGGTGCCTGTGAGGACGTAAGCGATTACGTTCTGACAAACAAGGTTTGCTTCAGTTTCCTTCTCGTTGAATCTCGCTTTGGCAAGCTCAATATACCAGTCGCAGAAGATATCCCAAGTGAAAGAGTAGATTTCAGCAAGGGCAACACCAACCTCAAATCTGTCAAGGTTAGTAACAACGCTCTTTGTAAGCTCGTTGAACTTTGTGAGAATCCACTTATCTTCAAGAGCGAGCTTTGATTCTTCGGGGAGCTTAATCTCGTCAATTGTGAGATTCATTCTTACGAAACGCGAAGCATTCCAGAGCTTGTTAGCAAAGTTTCTTGCCGCCTCGATCTTTTCGTCGGAGAATCTCATATCGTTTCCGGGAGAGTTACCTGTTGCAAGTGCAAAACGAAGTGCGTCAGCACCGTATTTATCAATAATTTCAAGGGGATCTATACCGTTTCCAAGAGATTTTGACATTTTTCTGCCCTGTGCATCTCTTACAAGACCGTGAATGAAAACTGTAGAAAAGGGCTTTTTACCCATATGCTCAAGACCTGAGAAGATCATACGGGAGACCCAGAATGTGATAATGTCGTAACCTGTAACGAGAACGCTTGTGGGATAGTATTTTGCAAGATCTTCAGTGGACTCGGGCCATCCGAGAGTTGAGAATGGCCAAAGAGCAGAAGAGAACCAAGTATCAAGAACGTCCTCATCCTGACGAACAGCACCGCCGCACTTAGGGCAAGTTGTGATGTCCTCTTTGGAAACCGTCATCTCACCGCAATCATCACAGTAGAAGGCGGGAATTCTGTGTCCCCACCAGAGCTGACGGGAAATACACCAGTCAAGGATGTTATTCATCCAGTTAAAGTAATTTTTAGAGAATCTTTCGGGAATGAAGTTGATGTCACCGCACTCAACTGCATCGATAGCGGGCTTAGCAAGGGGCTTCATTTTAACGAACCATTGGTCGCTTGTGAGGGGTTCAACGGTTGTTCCGCAACGGTAGCAAACACCAACATTATGATCGTGTGCAACTGTTTTTACAAGGAATCCCTGTTCCTCAAGATCGGCAACAAGTGCCTTTCTGCAAGCATAACGCTCCATACCCTCATATTTACCTGCGTATGCGTTCATTGTTGCGTCGTCAT
Organism: Eubacteriales bacterium; assembly: GCA_045593575.1. Classification (GTDB taxonomy): domain Bacteria; phylum Bacillota; class Clostridia; order Oscillospirales; family CAG-272; genus RGIG4608. The sequence goes on from JAZNWX010000233.1 coordinate 1,574, forward strand.
TCATAACCTTGATCTGTTCAAGATTGTGACGCTGACCAACAAGGAAGTCGTTAGGGTCATGTGCGGGAGTTATCTTAACGCAACCTGTGCCGAAACCGATTTCAACGTAATCGTCTGCAATAACGGGAATCTCACGGTTAACTATGGGCAAAATAAGTGTTTTGCCGATAAGATGCTTTGTGTTTTCGTCCTCGGGGTTAACTGCAACCGCAGTGTCACCGAACATTGTTTCAGGACGTGTTGTAGCTACCTCAACGTAGCCGTCCTCACCCTTGATGGGATATTTGATGTGCCAGAAATGTCCCGGCATATCCTTGTATTCAACCTCTGCATCGGAAAGAGCAGTAAGGCAACGGGGACACCAGTTGATGATTCTGTATCCGCGGTAGATGAGTCCCTTATTATAAAGGTTTACAAAAACTTCACGAACTGCGTGAGAGCAGCCCTCGTCCATAGTAAATCTCTGACGTGTCCAGTCGCAGGAAGCGCCGAGCTTCTTTAACTGGCTTGTAATTCTTGCCTCATAAGTGTCCTTCCAACCCCAAACACGTTCAAGAAATTTTTCTCTGCCGAGATCGTAACGGGAAAGTCCCTCATCAACACGAAGACGCTCCTCGACCTTGATCTGAGTGGCAATACCCGCGTGGTCGGTTCCGGGAACCCAAAGGGTGTTAAAGCCCTGCATTCTCTTATAACGAACAAGAATGTCCTGAAGAGTTTCGTCAAGGGCGTGACCCATGTGGAGCTGACCTGTAACGTTGGGCGGAGGAATCACGATTGAAAAAGACGGATTATTATTATTATTTTTGTCGGGTGTGAAATAGCCTTTATCACACCATTCCTGATATATTCTATCCTCAAATTCAGAGGGCGAATATGTCTTTGGAAGTTCGTTGTAGCTGTTCATTTTTGAACCTCGCTTTCTTTGTATAGTAAATAAATTTTTATCAAAAAACAAAAAATCCCACCATCCTGATATCAGGACGTGGGAACGCGGTACCACCTGATTTCGCATTAAAAATGCGCACTCAAAATCTGTAACGGAGATGCCGTTCCTTGCTACTTTCTGATAATCAGCCGTTTCACAAGGATCGCTCGGGGACTACTTCATTCGGATTTGCGATGGACTTACACCAACCGTCCACTCTCTATACGCAAAAAGTCGAATTACTCCTTCCCGTCAGGGCGTTTTCATATCAAGTGTTAGTATAACACAACGCAAAAAAAATGTCAACAAATTTATTAAAAAAACTTCATTTTGACAGAAAGTTGTCGCCCTGCAAAGAAAAAATATGCTACAATAATATCGGAATAACAAAAGAGTGCCCGGGAAGGAGAAGGAATGACTTGGGAGATAGCGGTTGGAATTTTTGGCATCATTTCTGCTTTTATAGCAGTAATGAACGTGGTTGTCAAAATAAATTCAACACTTACCAAGCTTGAAAGTGCAGTCATTCAGTTAAAAGAAACGATGGAAAACCAATCGGACAAAAACAATCATTTTTATACCGAGCTTGCAGAGCACGAAAAACGCATCTTAGTACTTGAAAGGGAGTGGGGAACAAAGATATGAAAAAAATAAATTGGAAGCAAAAGCTATCAAGCAGAAAGTTTTGGATGGCTGTATCCTCATTTGTATGTGCAATTTGCGTGCTTTTTGGAGTTGACGAGCTGACAATAGAAAAGCTGACGGCAACACTTGGCTCATGTGGTGTAATGATTGCATATATTTTAGCTGAAGGATATATTGATTCAAAGCGTGTCGAAAAGGAATGAACAAAAAGAGCAAGCTGCGGCTTGCTCTTTTTCTATCTTATTTTATTTTTAAAGGTTGAAAAATTGCCGCTGAGGTGGAGCAGCTTCTCATTTGTTTCCTCGATTATTTTCATTCCAAACCACGTTTGCAGTGCAATAGAAGTTGCATTTTGCTTATATGAAAATGCTTCTATATATTCAATATGATTCGGTAAACACGAAATCATATATTTACAAAGAGAATACAAAGCACGTGTTCTTTGATATTTCTTTACTATTTGAAGCTCTTCAATCATTATCATATTTTCGCGTGTATAGTACATCAAAAATCCTGCCAATTCTTCACCGTGATAGCAGAGAATAATTTTTCGCGGCTCTTTCTCGAGTGCCACGGACACCTCTGAAATAAATTCCGTTTTTTCTTCACCGTACGAAAGATTGTTTGAAGTGATTTCCCTCATATTGCAGTACATAATATCAAAGAGAAGAGGAAGATATTCGTCTTTTAGAGATTTATCCAAATAATCAAACCGAAACATAATATCCCCCTTAGCTTTTGTTGGTAATAACAGAATAATAACATAAATAACAAAAGCTGTCAACGTTTTTTTGACTTCTCGGTATATAAATACTTTTGCTTGTAAGATAAAATCATAATTTTCTAAAAAAAATCCAAAAAAGTATAAAAAAGCTCTTGACATTGTGGGT
>JAZNWX010000234.1:0-4952 GCA_045593575.1 Eubacteriales bacterium
ATTTTATGATATAATACTACAATATTGAACAGAGAAATTCTAATCGGAGGTAAATATGTTTCAGGCTATAATACAAGAATTTTTAGATAGCATAATCGGTAACGGTGAGCTTTTTGCACGTCTTGCCTTTGCCGGATTTTGCGGAGCTATAATCGGACTTGAAAGAAGCTTCAGGAGAAAAGACGCGGGAATCAAAACACATATCATACTTGCCCTTGGTGCAGCTTTGTTTATGGTAGTTTCTCAATACGGATTCACTGAGCTTGAGCTTTCAAACGAGTACAGGGCGGATGCATCCAGAATCGCATCAAACATTGTTACGGGTGTGTCATTCCTTTGTGCGGGCGTAATTTTCGTCCGCGGTGCATCAGTTAAAGGTCTCACAACCGCAACGGGTATCTGGACAACTGCGGGCATCGGTATGGCAGCGGGTGCCGGTATGTACGGTATCACTCTTTTTGCAACACTCCTCATACTTGTTATTCAGATTGTTCTTAACAAAATATCTATTAAAATTGAAACTCATTATGCTCTTGAGGTTGAACTCAAGAATCCCGACAACATACCGCTTAATGAGATAATCGATGCACTTGTTGAACATACAAAGGTTTCTCCAAATTCCGTCAAGCTCCATAACAACAACGTAGATTTAACCTACAAGCTGACATTTAACATAGTACATACTATCAACGAAATTGAGCTGATAGAGAATTTAAAACGCAACAAGAACGTTATAAGCGTTTCTTGGTCGGCGCTTTAATCTGAAAATAAAGAAAGAGGACTCTGACGAGTCCTCTTTCTTATTTTTCATTTTTTTTGAAAACCCAGAATTTGCTTATAATATAGTTCGCAATAATAACCACTACACTTGCCACAATTTTGGACCACAGATCCGCAGTAAACGTCAGAATAAATTTAAACGGAATGTAATTCAAAGAATTGAGCAACCAAACCGTGCCAAAGGTGAGAAGAGTGTCAAGTCCCAGTGTGCCGACTCTGCCAAGAGCGAATTGCAACAACTCGTGTGCGGTCTCCTTCTCTGTTGTACCCTCTGCCTTAAACACCCACTTTTTATTGGTAAAGAAAGCTACAAGCACACCTGCAATCCACTGGTCAATCTGGGCAACAAGTCGAATTGCGTTGAACGCAGGATCGGTCGGCAAAACACCGCTTATCTTTTCCCCTGCAAACAATATGGCAAAATATACCCCCATTGAAACCAAGGTGGTAAGAACGCCAAACACAAGATAAACTATTATCTCGCGATATTTGATAAATAATTTCTTCATATTGATTACGAAAGCTTATATGTTGTTCCTGCAGACGTATCAACAAGTGTAATGCCCTTGTCGGCAAGATATTTTCTTATCTCGTCTGCTCTTGCATAGTTCTTTGCCTTCTTTGCTTCCTTTCTCTCCTCAATAAGTGCCTCAACCTCGGCTGCAAGCTCCTCGGATACACCCTCGGGAGCAGCAAGTGCCTTCTTTGCCTCCTCCTCAAGCTTTAATCTCATCGCCTGTGCGTGACCGATGAGGTCAAGAGAAAGTACTCTGTCAAAATCAGCAATAAGTGCGAGCTTTGTAGCATCGTTTGTTTTCGCTTTAAGAACGTCATAAAGTGCGGTTACCGCCAAGGATGTGAGCAAATCGTTATCCATAGCATCTGTAAATTTAGTCTTAAGTGAGGCAAATGCTTCGGCATCCACTTCTCCGCCATCTTTGAGAGTTGCAATTTTAGCAATCAATTTATTATAAGCGATTTTTGCGTTGTCCAGATTTTCATAACTGAACACAAGGTTTTTACGGTAGTGGCTCTGCATACAGAAGAAACGGTATTCCATTGGATCATATCCCTTTGATTCAAGCAAAGAAACTGTCAAAAACTCACCCGTGGATTTGCTCATCTTACCGCTGTTTGTATTAAGGTGAAGCACGTGGAACCAATAATTGCACCACTTGTGACCGATATATGCCTCACTCTGAGCAATCTCGTTTGTATGGTGGGGGAACGCGTTGTCAATTCCGCCGCAGTGAATGTCAAGGTTATCGCCAAGATGCTTCATAGTGATGCAAGAGCATTCGATATGCCAACCGGGATATCCAACACCCCAAGGAGAATCCCACTTGAGTGCCTGATCCTCAAATTTTGACTTTGTGAACCAGAGAACGAAGTCATTTTTATTCTTCTTGTTTGTATCCTCTTCAACGCCCTCACGAACACCTACTGCCAGATCCTCTTCCTTGAAATCATTGAAAATATAGTATTTTTCGAGCTTGGAGGTATCAAAATACACGTTTCCGCCTGCCACGTAAGCATATCCCTTTTCAATGAGCCCCTCAATCACCTTGATAAACTCGTCAATGCAACTTGTTGCAGGCTCAACAATATCGGGAGTCTTGATATTGAGCTTTTCACAATCGGCAAAAAATGCGTCCGTATAGAATTTTGCAATTTCCATAACGGATTTATTTTCTCTCTTTGCCCCCTTGAGCATCTTGTCCTCTCCCTCATCAGCATCGGATGCAAGGTGGCCAACGTCGGTGATATTCATAACTCTTGTTACGTCATATCCCACGTAACGGAAATATTTTTCAAGAACGTCCTCCATAATATATGAACGAAGGTTTCCTATATGAGCGAAATGGTAAACTGTGGGGCCGCAGGTATACATACTAACCTTGCCCGGCTCATTCGGAACAAATTCTTCTCTAAGTCTTGTAGCTGTGTTATAAAGCTTCATTTTATACCTCTTTTATGTTAATTATTTTTATCAAATTTGATTTGTCTGTGAGTTGTTCGCACTCGCCTGTGCGATTGTTTTGCCCCGCTTTTTCAAAAGCGGGAGCCCAGCGGCTTGAGCGACAGAATGGCATTTTCTTTTTGCAAAGCTTTTTCTTTTGGGCCTTTTTCCTCAAAAGAAAAAGCGTCTAACAAGTCTTGATACCAAAGGTCTTTAGCCGCTTTTCTTTGGCGAAAGGAGCCGCAAAGAAAAGCTAACAAAAGAAACGGCGGATGCGCTCGTGCCGCGCGGGCACCACCTTTAAAAAGGTGGACGAAACAATCGCACAAAGTTTGCGGGGGGAGTTTATATTATCGCTCGAGATTCTATCGGTCACCCAGCCGGACACGAAGTGTCATTCTGGAGCGAAGCGATAGAATCTCGGCTGGGTTTCCTCCAGAATGACAACGAGCGAGAGTAAACTGCTCGACAAACCCCAATTTAGCATACATAACAAGAACCCGAGCTTGTAGCTCGGGTTCTTGTATGTCTTATTTTGTTAAGCTCTGATAAACACTCTGATCACCAAAGCTATCGTCACCCATAAGAGCCGCGATGGTGTGGGCTATCTGAATGTTTTCAATCGTAACACCGTCAAACAGCTCTGCTCCGTGTCCATATGCAAAAATCGGAACGTCATCAGCTGAATGCTCTTCGGTATTGTATGCAAGCTCACCGCTTTCGTTCGGCTTGAGCAAGCCAGTTTCGTGGTCGGCTGTGATAAGAACAAATGTGTCGGGATTATAAAAGGCATATTCCATAAATCTTGCAATTGCCTGATTAAATCTTACAAGTGCGTCAAAGGTGCCATTAAGATTGTTGTTGTGGCAGAATTTATCAATATGAGCTTCTTCATACATAAGGAAAAATCCGTTCTCATTTGAAGAAACACCGGCAAGGGTTTCTTCAATATGGTCTTCAATCACGCCCATATATTTTGTGTTGTAGTAGTTAAATCCGCAGTCGATAATAGTGCCGCGGTTTCTTTGTGCATCGATTGAATCTCTGAGAATCATTCCCTGATCGTTTCGGCTGTCTGCGTGAGCGAAGAACGTTGAAGGAGTAGCACCCGTTTCAACCTCGGTGGACATAACACCAGATGCCATTCCAAGCTCAAATGCAAGCTCCGTCAATGATTTTACGGGATTAAGGTCTTTATCAAGTCCGACATATTCGTTATAGGTCTTTATACCGCAAGCAAGAGCAGTGCCACCAGCAGCACTATCGGTTACACCGGAGAGTGATTCCGTTCTTGAAAAGCCCTTGTATGGGAACATATCTCCATAGAAGAAGCTTTCACCGTCGCTATATTCGACGTCATTCTCAAGATAATCAAAAAGTAAGGTCTGATAAACACCCATTCCGTCACCGATAAGGAGAATATAATTCTTTGCCTCTTTTACTATCGGAGTATGTACACAAGCAGTTTCAGGGATGCTGAGCTCCTGTCCGTCAGCATTTGCGTATGTTTCAACAAAGAAGTAAGCAGCTGCCGCGATAACAAAGTAATCGCCCTCAAGTGCTATACTACCTTCACTTGAAACAAGAGCAAACTCAAATCCTTCGGTTTCTGCGTTAAGAGAAGCAGAAATCGCTCTTGACGTTTCACCGACAACGATTTCGTGAGCCTTTTTCTCTTCATTGTCATCGATCATTTCAAGTGAGAGATTGTATTTGGTAAGAATCTGCTCTCTGATATATTCTGCAGCTCTCATGTTATAATCAAGGCCTTCTTGATCATATACTATTGTAAAATCTGCAAGAGCAGTACCGTTTATGATGGGTGGAGTGATAGTATTTTCTTCATCGTTTGTGCAGGATGCAAACAAGCATAAGCTTGTCAAAACAATTACAGCGATCAAAAGTAAAGATAATATTTTTTTCATATAGTCCTCCAAGATAGATTGTTTTGTTGGATTTATTATATCACAGTTTTAATAAAGTTTCAAGTGTAGATGTTCTATTTATGAACAAATATCTTCGCAAAAGCTCTTGACAAATGTAAATATTTGTGCTATAATTCATCCGTTAACAAAATATGGCGCCATGGCCAAGTGGTAAGGCAAAGGTCTGCAACACCTCTATCCCCAGTCCGAATCTGGGTGGCGCCTCCAAAAAAAGAATGGTACCCAAAGGGTACCATTCTTTTTTTGAATCCGCCATCATCCATTCG
>JAZNWX010000235.1:0-3483 GCA_045593575.1 Eubacteriales bacterium
GAGGTCTTATTTCTTTTTCTTCATCAAATCTTTAATTTCCTTTAAGAACGTGTCAACATCTTTAAATTCCCTGTAAACCGATGCAAAACGCACGTATGCAACGTGGTCGTGATCCTTGAGCTTCAGCATAACAAGCTCGCCAATCTCACTTGTAGTAATCTCGCTTCTCATCGAGTTATGTATATCCTGTTCAACCTCATTCACAATCGTTTCGGCATCAACGGGTCGCTTCTGGCACGCCTTAAGCACACCTGAAAGGAGCTTATTCCTGTCAAAAATCTGCTTTTCTCCACTCTTTTTGATAACGAAAATCTGCATCGCCTCTATCGTTTCAAACGTGGTGAATCTTTTTTGACATTCAAGGCATTCACGTCTGCGACGAATGCTCATACCGTCAGCCGAGGGACGAGAATCAATAACTTTGCTGTCAAAATATCCGCAAGCGGGGCATTTCATAAATAATTATCCTTCTTTCAAACATTTTTTCTTATAATATCACATTTTTTGACATTTGTAAAGATTTTTTATATTATTTGCTTTTGAAAATCACTCAGAATATCAGCAAGGCAATAGATTTCTGTGTGACTTTTTACAATATTTTCAAATATTTCTTCAGCTTCACTCCTTGTTGCACAGATACTGCCGCAGTAAAACTCTCTTTTATCCTGGGCAATAATAACGTAATAATTCCTATAGAAATTCGCCCTTAACAGCTTGTAACAAATCCCGCATTCTTCTCTCTTTTCAATTAAAGTAAAATCCATAATAACCTCCGTTTTGATTGATGGCATAATAATAACATAATATTAGCATAAAAACATATTTGTTTTTTGTCGCATTTATGCACGGTTTTTAACATATTTTTCCAATTTTAACAAATATTTTGCATTGAAACGTTTTGAGGTTTGATGTATAATCATCTTGAGAATATTTTTTGTGTGGAGAATGGTTATGAAAAAAATGAAAAAATACATAAACTCAATATACCGACCTGCTTTTATAACGCTATGTATCGGGCTCACTCTTTTTTCGCTGACTTTGTGTGTTCTGGCAGTTAATTTACGTATGGAAATACTTGCGGGTGAAAGCGATATATTATTCAAATACCCCAAAATGCTTGAAAAAGCTCTGTTCCCTCTTTACATTCTGCTTCCCACTACGTTTTTGGTGGATCTGAACGAAAGAAAAAAGAAAAGCTGACATTGAGTCAGCTTTTCTTTTATTCAGAAGGAGCTTAATTTCTGCATCGCACATCCAACGTTGCGAACGGTCTTCATAGCACGCTTCATCATTCTGCGACGTCGAGCCGCCTTTGTGTTAGCAAGCATAGCTCCAGCAACACCAAGCATTACCATTCCTCCGACAGCACCTAAAATAAGTCCCATATTTGTTTTAAACATAATATCCCCCTTTGTTTTTATTTTTGTTATTATTTTCTCCAAAGAAGGATTTATTATTCATTAAATTAACTTGATTTTAGGAGTGATACTATCAATTGCCTTGACTTTAATTCTGTAAATGCTTCGCCTTGAAACACCAAGAATTTTGGCACACGCCTCAAGCGTTCTTCCCTTGACATAATAATGATATAAAAGCAATCGCTCGCGCGAATCCTCGACCTCAAGAATCGCTGATCTTATCGCATACATCTGAGCACGCATAGCAGCTTCATCAAGATTGTCATCTTCACCAAATGTTCTGCCCCAAGCTCGTGACGACATCAAAACGTCATTCATCGTTCGGTACGAACGCAGCACACGATCGCAATCAATTCGTGCGAGCTTTTGCTTTTCTTCAATAAAACTACCTTCCATTTTACATCATCCTTTCTTTTAGTTAATGTTGTGATTTTTTATTTGAGCTTTGATTTGTCAAGCAGTTTGAAAGCACAAAGCAAGCAATTGTTTTGTGCTAACACCCTCTCGAACCTGAATTATATGCAACTGATTGCGCACAATTGAACATTTGTTCGCTGTTGAGGGCTATAAAAACTCCACCTTTCAGTAGAGCATATCAAAAAAATCTTTAATATCTTCACAACCGAGAAACTCGAGAAGCTCGGGAGAGATCAACTCCTCTGCACACTCGGAGCAAAGCATTTTTTCACCTTTTCTGTAATACTTATCATCCTCATAAATGTTGCTCTCACAAGAGTCACATCTACCAATCCTTGAGCCCACACCGAAAATATTTCCGTTAAAGCTCGGGCAAGACGGGGGACATTCGTATTGTCTGCAATATTCGCAAATAATTATCACTCCTTTTCCATTTTTACTTGAAATTTATTTCAAAATGTTGTATAATGGTCGAGATGTACGTTACATCTCAATTCGGAGAGAAATAGCGAACAAATGTTCTTGTTTGTATTATATATCATCTTTTCCCTTTTGTCAAGGGGATTTATCAATTTTTTTATTTTTTTAGAAAGGGGGAGTTTAAATGCTTGCAATAACTGTTAATAATCTTGGTGTTTCCTTTGGTGCAAAAGATCTTTTCAAAAATATCAGCTTTGCACTTGAGGAGAACGACAAGCTCGGTATTATCGGAACAAACGGTTGTGGCAAATCAACTCTTTTCAAGGTTATCCTTGGTGAGCTTGATGCTACAAACGGAAACGTATATATTGCGAAAAACAAAACGATTGGAATACTGACTCAGGATTGTGCATTTGAGGTATCCGACCTTGTTGGGAAAACTGCTCTTGAGCAGATGTATGCCGCCTTCCCCGAGCTTATCAGAATGGAAGAAAAACTCTCACTTCTTGAAGAGCAAATGTCAAATGAAGAACATTCTGATGAGCATATTCGCTTAAGTGACGAGTATCACGAGCTTTACACAAAGTTTTCATCACTTGGCGGACTTGATTATAAGAGCAGATGTGCCTCTATTCTTCTTAAAATGGGATTTGAGGAAAGAGCACTCTCGCTTGACGTTGACAAGCTTTCGGGAGGTCAGCGAACACGTCTTGCCCTGTCAAAGCAGCTTTGCCGCGAGCCCGATCTTTTACTTCTTGACGAGCCGACAAACCATCTTGACATAGAAACCGTTCAGGTGCTTGAAAATTATATAAAAAGCTATAAAAAATGCGTGCTTATTATCTCGCACGACCGTTATTTTCTTGATCAGGTGACAAACAAGACCTTGGCTATGGAGCACGGTGAGGCAAAGCTCTACAACGGCAATTACACGCAGAGTATGAAGCAGCGAGAGATTGACCGTGAGATTGCCGAAAAGCACTATATCAATCAGCAACGTGAGATTGCAAGACAAGAGGCATATATTGCACAGCAGCGTGCGTGGAATCGCGAGCGAAATATTATAGCCGCCGAAAGCCGCCAAAAAATGCTTGACAAAATGGTCAAGCTCGAACGTCCAAAGGAAGCGCCAAAACCCGTAAAAATCAAATTCACTCAATCCCTTCAAAGCGGAAACGAGGTTTTGAGAGTGGCAGGGCTTTCGAAATATTTTGGTACTAAAAAGCTT
>JAZNWX010000236.1:0-8521 GCA_045593575.1 Eubacteriales bacterium
CAGTTCTTGACATACGTTTACAACAACGATGCTAAGTGTGAAACCAACGGTACAGAAACAGCAACATGTACATACTGTGGAGCTAAGTCAACAAGAGAAGCAGACGGTACTGCACTTGAACACGATTGGAACGAGTGGACTGAAACTAAGGCAGCTACAACTTCCGAAACAGGTTTGAAGGAACGTACATGTAAGCTTTGTAACAAGACAGAAAGAGAAATCATCCCTGTAATTGCAGGCTCCGATTCAAACAACACAGCTGTTTGGGTAGCAGTTGCTGTTATCGGTGTAATTGCACTTTATGTAGTAGTTACAAGAACAAAGAAACCCGCTTCTTCAAAGAAGGGCGACAAAAAAGATTCTTCTAAGAAAGATAGCAAAAAGAAATAATTTGAAATAAATCAAATTTGATATTTTTACCGCCATCTCGATAAAGAGATGGCGGTTTTTTGCGGAATTTTAGCAAAACGTATTGACAAGATATGAAGAATTGTGATATAATATCAATGTATAAAAAATCTTTCATAGAAGGTGGAAAATATGAAACATATCAAAACAATAGAAACACGTAATTTGTGTGAGAGTGCTAAAAACGGTGGATGCGGCGAATGCCAGACATCTTGTCAGTCTGCTTGCAAGACCAGCTGCGGTATTGCAAACCAGAAGTGTGAAGGCACAAAGGAAAGCAAGTAATTGCATATCTAAAAATGCCGCCTTGTTGGCGGCATTTTTTATGGAGGAGAATATTTATGATTCATCAATATAAACTTGGCGGATATAATATCGTGCTTGACGTTTGCTCGGGCTCAGTGCACGTTGTTGACGACGTTGCTTACGATATTATTGCACAATTTGAAAGCAAGAATAAAGAGGATATTATTTCTGAGATGCTTGTGAAATATGAAGCCGAAGGCGATATTTCAAAAGAGGATGTTTTGGAGTGTTATGCTCAAATTGAAGAGCTTAAGAATTTGGGTAAGCTGTTTGCTCTCGATACATTTGAGCCAATGGCAAATAAGCTTAAGGAAAAGACCGCGGGGGTAGTGAAGGCACTCTGCCTTCATATTGCACATACCTGCAACCTTAACTGTTCTTATTGCTTTGCATCCCAAGGTAAATATCACGGTGACAGAGCTGTTATGAGCTTTGAGGTTGGCAAGCAGGCACTTGATTTTTTAGTTGAAAATTCCGGAACACGTCGCAATCTTGAGGTTGACTTCTTTGGTGGCGAGCCGCTAATGAATTTCCAGGTGGTAAAAGATCTCGTTGCTTATGCACGCAGTATTGAAAAGGAAAAGGGAAAGAATTTCCGTTTTACATTGACCACGAACGGTGTTCTTGTCGACGATGACGTTATTGATTTTGCGAACCGTGAATGCTCAAACGTAGTTTTGTCGCTTGACGGCAGAAAAGAAGTGCACGACAGATTCCGTGTTGACTATGCAGGTAATGGAAGCTGGGAGAAAATTGTTCCCAAATTCCAGAAATTTGTTGAAGCACGCGGCGGAAAAGAGTATTATATGCGAGGTACCTTTACACACGCAAATCCCGATTTCCTTGAGGATATCAAGCAAATGCTTGACCTTGGCTTTAACGAGCTCAGTATGGAGCCCGTTGTTTGTGCAAAGGACGATCCTTCCGCCCTTACAGATGAGGATATGGAAATTGTAATGAAGCAATATGAGGAGCTTGCTGCTCTTATGCTTGAGCGAGACAAGGAAGGCAGACCGTTCACCTTCTATCACTATATGATCGATCTGACGGGCGGTCCCTGTATTTATAAGAGAATTTCCGGCTGCGGAAGCGGTACCGAATATATGGCTGTTACCCCTTGGGGTGATCTTTATCCCTGCCATCAATTCGTTGGTGAGGAGAGATTCAAGCTCGGTGATATTTGGAACGGTGTCACAAACACTGAGGTTCAGAGCGAATTTGCAGCTTGCAACGTTTATGCTCATCCTGAGTGTCGAGACTGCTGGGCAAGACTTTATTGTTCGGGTGGATGTGCTGCGAACGCATATCACGCAACGGGCAGTGTTACGGGTGTGTATGAGGATGGCTGTAAGCTTTTCAGAAAGCGTATGGAATGTGCAATTATGGTAGCAATTGCACGTGCGTTGGGCGAATGATATGAAAACACCTATTTGCGATTTTGTCCGTGGCTACGCAGAAAGCGGAAAAACAAAATTACATATGCCGGGACATAAGGGGACTGCTTTTTTAGGTATTGAGCATTTGGATATTACTGAAATTGCAGGTGCTGATTCTCTTTATGAGGCGGACGGAATAATTTCGCAGAGTGAGGCAAACGCAAGTGAGCTTTTCTGCTGTGACACGTATTATTCTACCGAGGGCTCATCGCAGTGTATAAAGGCTATGATTTATCTGATCTCGCTCTATGCTAAGCAAAGGGGAGAGAAGCCGACTATTTTGGCAGGCAGAAATGCTCATAAAGCATTTCACAGTGCGATTTCATTGCTTGATGTTGACGTTGAATGGATTTATCCGACAATGTCTGATAATTATCTTTCTTGCAATATTGATGCGGATGAGTTGTCCGGACTCTTTGAAGCATCAAAGCCCACAGCTTTGTATATAACAAGCCCCGATTATCTTGGAAATATAGCGAATATTGCCTCAATTTCAGAGATTTGCAGAAAAAACGATGTTCTTTTGGCAATTGATAATGCTCACGGAGCATATCTTAAATTTTTATCACCTTCACAGCATCCAATGGATCTTGGTGCTGATATTTGCTGCGATTCGGCACATAAAACTCTGCCCGTACTGACTGGGGGAGCATATCTCCATATAAATGGCAGTATATCTGAATCACTAAGCTCGCACGTAAAGGATGCGATGATGCTCTTTGGCTCCACAAGTCCGTCATATTTGATTTTGCAGTCGCTTGATATGGCTAACGTTTATCTTGAGGGGTACAGAGAACGCTTATCTCGATTTGTTCCTAAAGTTAACAATCTAAAAGCTCGGCTGATGGAAAACGGATATTCAATTTTCGGTGATGAACTTTTAAAAATCACTCTTAAAACAAAGAGTTACGGGTATTTTGGAACTGATTTTGCTAAAATTCTTGAAGAAAAGGGAATAGTATGTGAATTTTCTGACCCTGATTTTGTGGTGATGATGTTTACTCCTGAGGTATCCTCACAAGATTTTGAAAAGCTTGAAAATGTACTCCTCTCAATCCCCAAAAGAGAAGAGATACATCAAACCGTACCTGCAATCACGAAGCTCAAACAGGTTATGCCTTTAAGGGAAGCGGTTTTATCGCCGAGTGAGTCCCTTCCGATAGAGGAGTGCGTTGGTAGAGTAGTTGCTACGACTTCGGTTGGATGCCCACCTGCTGTTCCTCTGGCAGTTGCGGGGGAGGAGATAGATGAAAGCTCTGTATCCTGCTTCAAATACTATAATATTAAAAAATGCAACGTTGTTTGTAAATAAAAAATCCACCGATTTTAATCGGTGGATTTTTTTATCTTATTGTCAGATTTGCTGAAGCGAGTGTGTCAAGTCCAAACAGAAACAATACGTTTTTGATATTATTTTCTTTGATGTATTCTTCAATCGAACCGCTGTAATATCGCGGATCTATCAATTCGATATTATAATGCTCGCAAAGATATGGAGCAAGTGAGTGAGAATAACTGTCCTTTATAATAAGGAGCGTTTCTTTGCTTAGATTCTGTGTATCGTAAATCTTTACGTGAGCATTGTTTCCCGAAAGAAACGTGCTGTATTTATCCTTTTTCTCAAGATATGATCTGTCATAAAGTGTATCAAATTCGGTTTCAGTGTCGACTACGGTTACTGTGTATCTGCCGCTTTCAATACTTGGTGCTTTTATTTCGTCTGCATCAACGAAAAAGAAGCCTGATTTTGAATAATTTGTTCCGTAAAAATCATTTGAAAGAGTTTCAAGCGAAAAATAATTTATATCGTAGGGAATATATCCAAGCTCGCTTCCAAGCTCCTTGTACGCCCAATATGCGCCCTCAGCAGTCCAATGGTGGTCTGTTTTATAAAAGACATTGAGTCCATTGTCTTGTGCCGATTTGAATGAATTGTTGAAGAGAATATGATTATCATCAATAAGCTCAAAAACCTTTTCAGATCGTTCTATGGAATATGCAGGGGGAATGTAGTCCTGCAAAACGTCGATTTTGCGTGGAATGATTACAGAGTAAGAAGTAATTCCGTTTTCCTCAAAGCTGATTATGAGCTTTTCCATTTTGTTAAGATTTTTATTCAAAAACAAATAATTCTCCTCGGTGTACTGATGTGTTTCAATCAAATAACCGTCTCTTCCAAGCAAAACACCGTTATTTTCGTGCTTACACATTAGAAGCTCGGTATTAGCTTTTATTTCAATCATCCCGTTTCTCAGATTTATCTGGTCGGAGAAATAGTTATGAAGCTGATGCGTGTAGGTGCCGTTAATAAATTTCTCGGGAGTAAATTTCGGGAAGGTCTGAAGGGAACGGTTTTCGTCCTCAGAAAAGCTTTTTTCTTCAATAAAAATGTAAGAAAGGGAGAAAAATGCCATTATCAAGGCAAGTGAAACAAGCAGAAATAAGTTTGCTGTGTTTTGTTTTTTCATATTATCTCCTTTCTTATCTTCATATCAAAAAATCAAGGATTTTTTATCCTTGATTTTTTAATTATCTTGATTTATTTTTCCACCGACACAATAAATCCATTCATATTATTACCCGAAACGGTGTAATTCTTGCCGGCAAGCACAGGAACGTTTATCGGATTCCCCGATGCTTCAACATAATAAACCAAAAAGGTTTTTCCGTCGGCAACAATTTCAAGGGGATTATTATATCCGTGCTCCTCGCTGAGCATTTCCAAATACTCGTCAAGGCAGCAGCCATTGTCGTGTATATATGTTGCGTGTTCCACACCAACGTAGCGAAGGTGGATGGTTTCAGTGCTGTTTAATCCGGTGTGACTTTGGCATTTATTGGGGTAACGAAGTATAAATCCGTATTTGTGGGCGTTTTGGTATATCCAAGGGTGTTCGTCACTAAAAAGTGTTTCTGAAAAACGGGTATGATAATCAGCACTTTTTAATGTGATTGAGGTACCCAATCCGTGATCATAGAAATCCGGTCTGTCATTGTCTGTTTGGTATTCTTCTCTTGTGGCATTGGAATATCCGCCCCAACCTATCTCGAGATTTGACACTACCTCATCATTTTTCGATACGAATTCGGGTGAATTGCAGTAGTCCAATATCATTTCATTGAATGCTTTGAGTGTTTCACTGCTAAGTGTTATTTTATTAAACGTTAATGTGTATGTGGGTATTCCGTTTATGTGTGTAAAATCTTTATTCTTCGGATCGTGCTGATCATCATATACATTAATCATATCACTCAAATCATCGGGCAAAGAATAGGTGTCATCAGTTATCAATAGCAAATTTCCCTTTTTAATATCCGAAGCACTCAGGGAAACGGTATTGATTGGAGGGGTATTCTGTGAGGATCCGCCCTCTTTCTTCAGCATTATTATCTTACCGATAATAAGTGTGGCAAATACAACGAGAATAAGAGCAATAACTGCAAAAATAGAAATGACAATCTGCTGTCTGATTCTTCCTCTGCTTTTGTGCCCTTTTTTGCTCTTGGCGGTAGTGTCAAATGCCTTTGTTCTGGAGTCATTTTTAGCCATAATATATCCTTTCTGTCGATAAAAACGGCATTATAAGATATTTTTTCCTTGGGATTTCTCCCAAGGAAAAACTGAATTCATTATTCTGAATTACTGTGCGTCTTTGATAGAGAAGTTCATTCTTCCCTTAGCGTCAACGCCCATATATTTAACCTTAACAGTATCACCGAGCTTAAGAACGTCCTCAACCTTGTCGATTCTCTCTTTAGCAATCTTAGAGATGTGAACAAGACCTTCCTTGCCGGGAACGTACTCAACGAAAGCACCGAATTCTTTGATGCCTGTTACTGTACCTGTGTATACAGCACCAACCTCGGGCTCGAATACGATAGCATCGATGCAAGCCTTTGCGGCTGCGGCACTGTCACCGTTAACAGCGGCAATTCTGATTGTACCGTCATCATCGATATCAATCTTTGCACCTGTATCTGCAACGATCTTCTGAATTACTGAGCCGCCCTTACCGATAACTTCACGGATCTTATCGGGATCGATGTGCATTGTTGTCATCTTGGGAGCATATCTTGAAACCTCTGCACGAGGTGCGGGAATTGCCTTAAGAAGAACCTCATCAATGATGTAATCTCTTCCTGCGTGTGTCTGTTCAAATGCTTTCTTGATAATCTCGGGTGTAAGACCATCAATCTTAAGGTCCATCTGAATTGATGTGATACCCTTATGTGTACCGGCTACCTTAAAGTCCATATCGCCATAGAAGTCCTCAAGTCCCTGAATATCAAGCATTGTATCCCAAGAACCGTCCTCGGCTGTGATAAGACCGCAGGAGATACCTGCAACGGGAGCCTTGATCGGAACACCTGCGTCCATAAGAGCAAGAGTGGAACCGCAAACTGAACCCTGAGATGTAGAACCGTTAGATGATACTACGTCGGAAACAAGGCGGATAGCATAGGGGAATTCTTCGACGGAGGGAAGAACGGGAACAAGAGATCTTTCAGCAAGCGCACCGTGGCCGATCTCACGGCGTCCGGGAGAACGTGCAGGCTTAGCTTCGCCTGTAGAGAAGCCGGGCATATTGTAGTGGTGCATATATCTCTTTTCCTTGTCGTTATCAAGTCCGTCAAGGATCTGTGCTTCACTGAGTGTACCAAGTGTAGCAACTGTAAGTACCTGAGTCTGTCCACGAGTGAAAAGACCGCTTCCGTGTGCTCTGGGAAGAAGGCCTACCTCGGAGCCGAGAGGTCTGATTTCGTCCATACGTCTGCCGTCAACACGCTTCTTGTCAACGAGCAACCAACGGCGAACAATCTTTTTCTGAATCTTATATACAAGTTCTTCCATCATTGTGGGAAGATCGGGATATTCTTCTGAGAAGTTAGCAAGAATTGCTTCTTTAATGGGGAACATTCTTGCATCTCTTACTGTTTTGTCATCTGTATCAAGAGCTACCATAACGTCCTGCTCGCAGAAAGCGAAGATCTTATCGAACATATCGTGGTCAAGCTCGCAAGAGGGATATTCGAATTTCGTTTTGCCGATTTCGTCAACGATTGCATTGATGAACTCAAGAACGCCCTGATTTTCCTTGTGAGCGAGCATAATTGCGTCAAACATAAGGTCATCGGGAACCTCATTAGCACCTGCTTCGATCATAACAACCTTCTTCATAGAAGATGCTACTGTAAGCTCAAGGTCAGAAACAGCTCTCTGTGCTTCTGTGGGGTTAACAACGAGCTTGCCGTCAACAAGACCCATAAATACACCTGAAATGGGGCCATTCCAAGGAATATCGGAAATAGAAAGAGCGATTGATGCACCAATCATAGCTGTAATTTCGGGTGAGCAATCGGGATCGTAGGACATTACTGTAAGTGTAAGAGCAACGTCGTTACGAAGATCCTTGGGGAAAAGGGGACGAATGGGGCGGTCGATAACACGGCTTGTTAAAATTGCCTTTTCTGGAGGACGTCCCTCACGGCGAAGATAACCGCCGGGGATTTTGCCTGCCGCATACATTCTCTCGTCAAAGTCAACGGAGAGGGGAAGGAAGTCGATTCCGTCACGGGGCTTTTCTGATGCTGTAGCACAGCAGAGAACTGCTGTATCGCCGTATCTTACAAGGCAAGAGCCGTTAGCAAGACCTGCAAGCTTACCCGTTTCAACAACAAGGGGTCTGCCTGCCAAAGTGTAATGAAATGTTTTGAAATTTTTAAACACCATAGGTGAGCTGATTGAATTACTCATTTTAATTTCCTCCATAAAAATATAAATTTCTTTTATTTTATTCTTACGGGGTTTAGCACTTAATTACGGGCTGAACGCGGAGTTCAACCCATAGTTAATTGCTAATACCTACCGTAAGATATACGACTGAAAAAATAGTTAAAAACAAACAAAGGGAGTGAGGAGTCGGCCAAAACCCACTCTCCCACTCCGATATTTGTTCTTACTTTCTGATGCCGAGCTTCTTGATGATTGCTCTGTATCTTTCGATATCAACTCTCTGGAGATAGCCAAGAAGATTTCTTCTGTGACCTACCATTTTAAGAAGACCGCGACGGCTGTGATGGTCGTTGTGGTTGTTCTTAAGATGCTCGTTAAGGGAGTTAATTCTGTGAGTGAGAATAGCGATCTGCACTTCAGGAGAACCTGTGTCACCTTCGTGAGTAGCGTATTCAGCAATTATAGCTTGCTTTTCGTCCTTCAACATTTTCTTTTCACCTTTCTAAAAATTTATTTATCGCAAAGCACAGTCATCGGCGGGTGAAACACAGCATTTGCCGTCTTATTTTCCCGAAAACCGAGCTATACGTCATACGAGGTTTATTTTACCACAAAAAAAGCATTTTGTAAATAGTTT
>JAZNWX010000237.1:0-5386 GCA_045593575.1 Eubacteriales bacterium
TGACGTCATAGGCGCCCTCTTTCTTGTCTGACTTACGTCAGCCATTTGCTCACGCAAAACCGAAAGCTAAAAGCTAACAAAGAAACGCCGATTCGCCTACGCGGCGGGCGCCACTACGCGTGGGGCGCCACCTTTGAAAAGGTGGACGAAACAATCATTTGGCGAGTGCGAACAACTCCCCGATAAATCAAAATTTGAACAAAAATTGTCGTTATTTAATTGTAACTTTTTTTAGCCATTTTGTCAATAATTTATTGACAATTAATAATAATTCTGCTATAATTTTATCAACTCAAGGTTGATTTGCGTGAGGTGATAAAAATATGAGAACCCAAGGTGAAAGAATTAAAAAGTTAAGAAAAAGCAAGGGAGTTACACAACGTGAGTTGGCAGAACGTCTTGGAATAACCGAACAGGCAATTTCTAAATGGGAGAAGAATCTTTCTAATCCCTCAACAAAGAATCTTTTGCAGATAGCTAAGATTTTCGGTGTTTCAATAACATATTTTTATCAGGAAGAAGAAACCCAAAGCAAAAAGATTACAAGGGACAGCGGAATGGCATCTCTTCGTGAGCTTTATAAAATCGGACGCGGTCCTTCCAGCTCACATACAATAGGTCCCGAGCGAGCTTGCCTGCGTTTTAAGGACGAGCATCCGGCAGAGAGCTACAAGGCAATTCTTTACGGCTCGTTGTCTAAAACAGGAAAAGGACACGGTACGGATTATGTTATCAAGCAGACCTTTTTACCCCAGAATTGTGAGGTTGTGTTTGACTTTGATTATGAATGTCCGGTTCATCCGAATACAATGGATCTTATTGCCATAAGTGGAGAAAAAGAGATAGCAAAGCAGCGATTTTACAGCGTTGGTGGGGGAAGCATTATTGCAGACGGTGAAACTCTTGCCAAAAGTGAAATGATATATTCACTTGATACCTTTAAGGATATTGCTGATCTTTGTCACGCAAGAGGCATAAGAATTTGGGAATATGCTTTTGAAATCGAAGGCGAGGGCTTCTATGAATATATGAGTAATATATGGGAAGCAATGAAAAGCTGTATGATAGCGGGTATGTCCGACGAGGGAATTTTACCCGGTGGCCTCGGTGTGCACAAAAAAGCAAAACAGCTCTATAATAGTTATAAAGAGAACGAAAACCGTGAAACAAGAGAGGACCGTCTGGTTTGTGCACTTGCGTTTGCGGTTGGAGAGCAGAATGCCGCGGGTGAAAAAATAGTAACTGCACCTACCTGCGGTGCTGCGGGTGTTCTTCCTGCTGTAATGCTTTATCATAAGCACAAAAAGGGTGCAAATGATGACGATATAATCAAGGCACTCACAACAGCGGGTGTTGTGGGCAATCTTATAAAGCACAACGCATCGATCTCGGGTGCGGAATGTGGATGTCAGGCAGAGATAGGCAGTGCCTGTTCAATGGCTGCTGCGGCTCTTGCCGAGCTTTATGGAATGGATATTGACAAGATAGAGTATGCGGCAGAAATTGCTCTTGAGCATCATTTGGGTCTTACTTGCGATCCCATATGCGGTCTTGTACAAATTCCTTGCATTGAGAGAAACGCAGTTGCGGCGATGCGTGCAATAAATGCGGCAAATCTTGCCGATTTGCTTTTTGACACAAGAAAAATATCCTTTGATAAGGTTGTTATCGCTATGAAGGAGACGGGCGACGATATGTCACCTGCATACAAAGAAACAAGCGAAGCAGGACTTGCAAAGATTGCATTTGAGTAGATTAGAGGTGTTATTAATGAAGGTAGTAGTTTTAGCAGGCGGACTCAGTATGGAACGTGACGTGTCCTTGGCAAGTGGATCGCTTATTGCGAATGCATTGCGTGATTGCGGACACAACGCAGTTCTTGTTGACTTGTATTACGGAATAAAAAAAGAAAAGATGAGCTTTGACGATATTTCGACACGGTATAAATATAAAATTCCTGAAATTGCTCCCGATCTTGAATTGTTGATAAAGGAGAACGGTGGCAGACGTGAGCCGATTGGCGAGAACGTTATTGATCTTTGTAAAATGGCTGACGTAACGTTCCTTGCACTCCACGGCGGTGTTGGAGAGAACGGTAAGCTTCAGGCACTCCTTGAGATGAATGGAATCAGATTCACAGGAAGCAGCTCAATCGGATGTATGCTTTCAATGGATAAGATAATTTCAAAGGAGCTTATATCACAGGCGGGAATACCCACTGCACATTGGATGACAAATGCCGACAGTAATGAAGATTTACATTCGTTGGTGCCTTGCTTTGTAAAGCCGAGTGATAACGGTTCCAGTGTTGGAATAAGCAAGGTTGTGAGCCACATTGAGCTTGAGGACGCAATCAAGGAGGCGGAAAAATATTCGAAACGGGTACTTATTGAAGAGCAGATAGTGGGAAGAGAGTTTTCTGTTGGAATTTTTGACGGAAGGGCGTTGCCACCCATCGAGATTATTGCATCGGGAGATTTTTATAACTATAAGGTAAAGTATCAGGCCGGACTTGCACACGAGGAATGTCCCGCACACATTGACGGAAAGCTGACTAAAAAGCTCCAAAAATATGCTGAAAAAGCACACAGAGTGCTTCGTCTTGGCTCATATTCACGAATTGATTTTATTATGGATGAGCACGGTGAATTTTTCTTCCTTGAAGCGAATGCACTTCCCGGAATGACACCGACAAGTCTTTTACCTCAGGAGGCCGCTTCAGCGGGCATAAATTACGCAAAGCTCTGCTTAAAGCTGATTGAATTAGCTAAATAACAAAAAAGCGATGAGAATTATCTCATCGCTTTTTCAGTTTTTCTTTTATCTTTTCTAAATACTCTTTGCTGCCGCAGAAAACCGTGTTTTCTGTTGGCAAATAAAACTCGTCATTTTCAGTTACGGTTTTAAATTTCAGTTTATGATGTAATTTGAAATTACTTTTTCCATTATACAAAAGAATTGCGGGCGAGAGGGAATAAAGCACCAGATCGTGTGCAGGTCTTGCATTTTCAAGTCCTTTATAAATATATGTTCTCGGTACACCAAACAGCACGTTTGCGGCTTCAATGGCAAGATGAGCAAGCTTTACGTTATTCAAATCAAGTATGGGGATACGATACAAATAAGAATAATGATAAAAGCTAACCCCAAGCAAATCGGCATTTGAAAGGGTTATCTTGTTTTGCGAGGCGAGAGTAATTCTCGTTCCGTTTTTGTTCTTTTTCGTCGAGATATAGTCAAAATTGTCCTCACTCCAAAGGGAAATGATCTCTTTTAGTGCTGAGGGAGCATTGTCAATAAGCATCTGTGCCATTTTGTCATCCCGCAAAGCAAGAACAAGAGCATAGTGCGGTATGTAATCCTTGATTTTGAAATAATACTCCTCATTCATTTCAATTACAGCATATTCGCAATCCGAAAACGAAAGAGCAAGGGATAAAAACAAATCGTCGTTTGAAATTTGCTTTTTTGCCGCTTTGATCATCGCTTCTGCACGATCGCAAATAAGATCGGTATTGATTATTACTCCGTTTTTTATAAATCTTTTGTTCAAATCCGTATTTTCGGTGTAATGCAAATAAGAAATTTCGCAAGTATTCATAATCGAAGTTAAGAATGATGCAGTATTTTGAGCATCTTCTCCTATAATAAAAACAATTTTTGACTTGACATCATGCGGCATCAAGTCAAAAGTATTTTTATTATGGGGTTGCGGATTTTCGCTGATAAATTTCTTTAAAAAACGATAAGTCATTATTCACTAAGCAAGAATTTTCTTGCAGCATCATATTCTTTTGCCGCTATGTCTGCTTTTTTCAGGTTTGCAGGCGTATTGGCTTTTTTTATTGCACGCAGAAGTATGTTTTTGGGAGTTTCCTCGGGGTCGATAAGCTCAACTGCAACACAGGAATAGTTATTCGCCTCAAGTCTTTTAAGTCGGAGTGCATCTGTTGCAGCATCGCAGAGCTTTTGACGGAGCATTGAATATTCCGTAACGAAGGATAAGTCCTTGCATTTTATCTTATGATTAAGCTCGTGGTGACAGCAGGGAGTAGACAGAATAACCTTAGCCCCCTCTGCTATTGCCTTGTCAATTACAATATCGGTTGCAATATCGCAAGCGTGTAGAGAAATTACAAGGTCGGGCTTCTTTTCACATTCATATTTTGTGATATCGTCGCAGAAGAATTTGAGATTGTCAAATCCCAAATCGTTGGCAACCTTATTGCAGTACTCGATAACGTCTGCCTTCAGGTCAATACCGTACATCACGACCCGGCGTCCCAGCACGTTTTTCAGATAGTGATACACGGCAAAAGAGAGGTAACTCTTTCCGCAGCAGAGGTCATATACAACAAGCTCGCCCTCGCTCTTTAAGTGGGGATAAATATCCCTTACGTTTTCAACGAACTTATTAATTTGACGGAATTTTGACTGCTTTTTATCGTGTATCCTTCCATTTTTATCACTCACACCAAGATAACTGAGAAATGGAGCATCGGGAGTGATAATATGCTTTTTTTCCTGATTGTTGCCCGAAATTTCTGCCGTTTGTACGTTATCGGAGCTGATTTTTTGCACTAGGCTATTTACACCGATAAGCGTTATTTTGCCTGATTTGGATGCTTTCAACTCGCACTCGCCCGCTGTGGTGATAAGATTTACCTGCATACAGGACTCTATCAGTGAGCAAAGACGCAAAAGTGCGTTTGTATCAAGAAAAATATTTTCGTGCTTTGCCTTGTTGTCAGTATGAAAGCTCTCTGCCTGAAGACAGAGCTTGCCTGAAATCTCCTTTAAGGTAAGCACGGTTTTATTTACACTTTTGTCCTTATGCTTTGAGAAAACTGCCTTTTTTAGCACCTTTTTCTCTGCAGAGCAGAGGATTGCAGAGGCAAAATCATTTATTTTTACGTCAAAATCCATCATAATCTCGGCGGTCTCCTGTGCCTGTTCATATTAAATAGCTTTCTCATTCTCTGTGAAATATCATCCTTAGCCCTTTGAGTTTCTTCTGCTAAGTGTGTGGGATTCGAAAAGTTAACTCCGTCAAATTCAATATTGAAAATGTCATTAACCTTCATATCCCCCAAAATTTCCCTTGGAATAAGATACCTTTTGTCATCAAAATCAAGGCAGACACCTATATTTTCTTCGTATCTGTCAAGAACCAATTTTAAAGTCATAGCTTAAGTTCCTTTTAATCAAAGTATCCTTTTTTATAGAGAAGCTCGGCAATAAGAACAGCTCCTCCTGCCGCACCGCGAAGGGTGTTGTGCGAAAGACCGACGAATTTATAGTCATAAACGTGATCCTCGCGAAGACGTCCGAGAGTAACTCCCATTCCACCGTAAATATCACGGTCAAGCTTTGCCTGAGGACGGTT
>JAZNWX010000238.1:0-5595 GCA_045593575.1 Eubacteriales bacterium
ATTGTAATCTTAACAAAAACAACAATCCCCCACCGCTAACGCGGAGCCCCCTTTACACAAAGGGGCCTTTATTTACTTTGCTTATACATACCGATAAATCAAAATTTATCTGAAAGACTTCCCTCGCACGCAATCACAGAAGCTTAACTGCCTCGTTTTGCATCGCAACCTTAAGATTAACACTCTCATCGGCAATTGCACTCCACACCTCGTCATAGGCAAGATCAGGATCGTTATTCTCTTCACTAAGATGTGCAAGAAGTATATTCTTCGTCCCCACAAGACAAAGCTCACCCGCAAATTCAGCACAGGCAGAGTTTGAAAGATGACCGCCGTTTGATCTGATCCTCAATTTAAGATCGTAGGAATACGGCCCGTTCATAAGCATTTCTTCATCGTGATTACACTCAAGCACAACACTCTCGCACCCCGTGAGTGCGTCCTTTATTTCCTTTGTCACGTAGCCGATGTCGGTTGCGTATCCAATGGTTTTATCTCCGATTTTTACAGTATATCCCACTGAGTATTCGCTGTCGTGAGGTGTGGGAAAGCTCGATACAATCATATCACCCACCTCAACCGAAAAAACGGGCGGATGTATGCAAATAAGCTCCTCATATACCGAAAGTCCCTTCAAAAGCAGCTTGCGAGCACTTGCCCCCACAATATGTACGGGAATTTTATGGTGCTTTAAAAGAATTTCAAGTGCCGAAACGTGATCTCTGTGCTCGTGCGTTATAAAAATACAGTCAATATCGTCAACCGTTAAGCCAAGCTCAGAAAGTGATGTGCTGAGTGCCCTTGCACTCTTGCCCGCATCTATAAGAATTCTTGCGTTTTCACTCTCTATAAGCACGGAGTTTCCTTTTGAACCTGAATAAAGCGAAGTTATTGAATAACTCTTCATCAGTTCACCTTGATCGCACCGTCTGCTCTGACACGAAGAACAAGACAAGCTCCCTCTCCGAATACTGCATTCATAAGCTCACGGTACTCGTCAACGTCACATTCTCTGATATACGCCTGAATCGTGCCTGCAAATCCGCCTCCGTGAACACGGAAAGCACCCTCTTTACCTCTTAAAAATCCGTCGGTCAGACAGAGTGCCAAAGAAAGTCCCTGCTCGGCAACGTTTTTGGTGGTATATACGTTCTGCAAATAGCAGAATGATGATCTTCCCGATGAGAGAACACCGTCAAAATATGAGGAAAGATCGCCACTTGTCAACGATTTTTTCATCGCATCAACTCGCTCGTTTTCATCAAAGAAATGAATTGCTCTCATAAATGCACGGTCGCCAACAGCCCCACGAAGCTCGCTTGCGTGTGACAAAACGTCATCTTTTTTGCATTCGCGAAGCACACCTTTATTAAGAAATGCCGCAACTGCCTTCATCTCAGTGGGAACAGATGCGTAATCGTCTGTAAGATCCGCGTGATTTCCGCCCGTATCCACAATACAGAGGTTGTAACCGGCTTTTGTTAAGTCAAAATCTATTTTCTCAATTATTGGATTTTTGGTATCTTCAAAATCAATCGAAACTATACCACCGTAAGCACAGGCAACCTGGTCCATAAGTCCACAGGGCTTACCGAAATATACGTTTTCAGAAAACTGTGCAAGCTGGGATATCTCAACGTTTGAAACTTTACCGTCATTAAACTCGTGATTGAGGATGTTTCCAATCATATCCTCAAACGCAGCAGAGGACGAAAGTCCCGAACCGCGAAGCACACTTGAAGTACAGTAAGCATCAAAACCGCCGATTTTGTGTCCGTTTGCCAAAAATCCTTGGCACATTCCCGCAATAAGTGAATCACTTGTTCCGAACTGCTCAGCTCTTGGCTCGCGGTAATCATTAAAATCAACGCAAATCTGACTGAATCCTTCACTCTTAAGATTTATTTCCGTTTTACCGTTGGCAGATGCCACAGCAATTATATCAAGATTAATGGATGCCGCAATTACCTTTCCCCTGTTGTGGTCGGTGTGATTGCCCGCAAGCTCGCTTCTGCCCGAAACAGAGTAAATATTTACGTCTCTCTCCTCTCCAAAAAGAGAAGCGAACGAATCAAGTGCCAAAAGGTATCTGTCCCTTTGAAAACCAACGGCAGCAGCATCATAAAGCTCAACAAATTTCGAGTCGAATGAGCCGCCCCTTATAAGATTTTTTAGTTCGTTAAGTTTCATTTTTAAGACCTCCAGACTAAAACTGCAATAATATATCATTTTAATTATACCACTCTTTATTCAATATATCAAGTGCTTTTTTAATTTATTGGCAAAACAAGTAGCTTAAACGATGGAAAATAAATACTTTACAAAACAAATAATATATGATATAATTATATTGGTAAACTGTCTAAATCTACAATTGAAAGGAAAATACTATGGAAATTAAAGACATTCTCTCAAAGGTTGACCACACTCTTCTCGCTCAGGGAGCAACTTGGTCTGAAATCAAAGCAATTTGTGATGACGGTATGAAATATGAAACCGCATCGGTTTGTATTCCCGCCTCTTACGTTAAGCAGGCAAAGGAATATTGCGGTGAAAAGCTCGCAATATGCACAGTAATCGGCTTCCCCAACGGATACAGCACAACTGCAACCAAGGTTTACGAAACAGCCGATGCTATTGCCAACGGTGCTGATGAAATTGATATGGTTATCAACATTGGCTGGCTCAAGGATAAGAAATATGTCGATATTCTTAACGAGATCAATGCAATCAAGGTTGCTTGTAAGGGCAAAATATTAAAGGTTATTATTGAAACCTGCCTTCTCACCGACGACGAAAAGATTAAGATGACCGAGATCGTGTCCGAAAGTGATGCTGACTACATCAAGACAAGCACAGGCTTCTCAACTGCCGGTGCAACACGTCACGACGTTGAAATTTTTGCTAAACACGTTAAAAACGGAACACTTATCAAGGCAGCGGGAGGCATCGCTTCTATCGCGGATGCTGAAGATTTCGTAAAGCTCGGTGCAAGCCGTCTTGGCACATCAAGAATTGTAAAAATCGTAAAGACAGGAGAACAGAATAATGGCGACAGCTCATATTAAAGCAGAAATAGGCGATTTCGGTAAGACCGTGCTTATGCCCGGCGACCCTCTTCGTGCAAAATTTATAGCAGAAACATTCCTTGAAAATCCCGTACTTGTAAACAATGTTCGCGGAGTTCAGGGCTATACAGGAACATATAAGGGGGTTAAAATCTCCGTTATGGCAAGCGGTATGGGTATGCCCTCTATCGGCATCTACTCATTCGAGCTTTATAACTTCTTCGGTGTTGAAAACATTATGCGTATCGGCTCTGCCGGTGCTTTGACAAATGATATTCAACTTCGCGACATCGTTATGGGCATGGGTGCTTGTACAAACTCAAACTTTGTTTGCAATTTCAATCTTCCCGGAACCTATGCTCCGATTTGTGATTTCACAATGCTCCGCACCTGCGTTGAAACCGCTGAAGAACTTAATCTTAAATATAAGGTTGGTAACATTTTGTCAAGTGATACCTTCTACCGTGATGCTCCTCTTCGTGAAAACGGCGGACTCCCCGACTGTGAATGGGGCGAAAAGATGGGAGTTATGGCAGTTGAGATGGAAGCGGCAGCTCTTTATATGAATGCGGCTCGCTACGGTAAACGTGCCCTCGCCATCTGCACAATCTCCGATAATCTCATTGAGCATACCGGCTGTACAGCAGAGGAAAGACAAAACTCCTTTACCGATATGATGACTCTCGCTCTTGAAACTGCGGTTAAGCTTGAGAATATTTAAGTCAGTTAAATTAAGATTCAGGGGGGATTGAACCATCCATACCCCAAAAGTTTTTGCTCGCAAATTATTGAAAATTTACGCAAAATTAATACAAACCAATGCGACAAAAAAGCTTTTTGGTTCTTTTTCTCGAAAAAGAACAATCCCAATTTTGTAACAAAAGGAAAAAATAAATGAAAAAAAGAGTATTTTTAATCGTTCTCGACTCGTGCGGTGCGGGAGAGATGCCGGACTGTGCAAACTTTGGCGACCGCGACTGCCACACGATAAAGAGAATTTCAAAATCCGACAAGTTTTCCTGCGAGAATTTATGGAAAATGGGTATCGGAAATATAGATGGCCTTGAATTTCTTGGTACAAACGAGCATCCGACTGCTCGCGTTGCCCGTCTTACCGAGCGTTCAATGGGCAAGGATACAACTATAGGTCACTGGGAAATTGCGGGAATAGTAAGTGATACTCCCATTCCCACCTATCCCGACGGATTTCCACAATCCATTCTTGACGAATTTACAGCAAGAACGGGCAGAAAGGTTATCTGCAACAAGCCCTACTCAGGTACCGACGTTATCCGCGACTTTGGAAACGAGCATCTCAGAACGGGAGATCTCATTGTTTATACAAGTGCTGATTCTGTTTTCCAGATTGCCGCACACGAGGAAATAGTTCCCGTCGAGCAGCTCTATGAATACTGCAGAATCGCCCGCGAGATCCTCACCGGTGAGCATTCCGTGGGCAGAGTTATCGCACGTCCTTTTGAGGGCGAGCATCCCTTCAAGAGAACCGCAAACCGCCACGATTTTTCGCTTGAGCCTTATGGACATACTGTTCTCGATGCTCTTACCGAACAGGGCAAGACAGTTTACGCGATCGGTAAAATATATGATATTTTTGCGGGTAAGGGAGTAAGCTATAAGACATTCACGCATTCCAATAAAGAGGGTATGGACCTCTCACTTGATGCTCTCGACCACGATTTTGAGGGACTTTGCTTCATCAATCTCGTTGATTTCGATATGCTTTACGGTCACCGTCAGGATATTGACGGTTATGCAAACGCGTTTGCAGAGTTTGACAGATGGCTTCCATCCTTTGTTGAGGGTATGAGAGATGATGATATTCTCATTATAACAGCCGATCACGGCTGTGATCCGGGTGACCATCACACAGACCACACAAGAGAATATGTTCCCTGCATTATGTACGGTAAAAATATCACCCCCGGCAATCTTGGAACGCGTATGACCTACGCGGATATAGCCGCAACGGTTGCAGATTATCTTGAAATTGACTATTCCTGCCCCGGCATCTCAATGCTTGGAGATGAGTAAGGAGAAACAAAATGACAGAAAAGAAAACTACTTCTCGCGACCTCGCTCTTTGTGCGATTGACGCGATGAAAAAATCATATTCGCCCTACTCACATTTTACAGTAGGTGCGGCACTTCTTACTAAAGAGGGCAAAATCTACACAGGTGCTAATATTGAGAACGCTTCCTACACCCCCACAATTTGTGCAGAACGCAACGCAATTTTCACGGCAGTACACGAAGGCGAACGCAATTTCGAAGCAATAGCGATAGTTGGAGGGCACGAGGGCGATGTAAAAGGTGTTGCTGCTCCCTGCGGAGTTTGCCGTCAGGTAATGAGTGAGTTCTGCTCTCCTGATTTTAAGGTTATTTTAGTAACAAGCTCTGAAGGTGACTATGAAGAAACAACCCTCGGTGAGCTTTTACCGTATACCTTTAAATTGTAATTTTAAGTTTTGATTAAGTCGGAGGCCAAGCGGTCTTAGGAAGACAACAA
>JAZNWX010000239.1:0-3400 GCA_045593575.1 Eubacteriales bacterium
ACCGCTTGGCCTCCGACTTGCGAGTGCGAACAACTCACAGATAAATCAAAATTTGAAATCAAAAACGGAGAAAACATCAGTTTTCTCCGTTTTTATTAATTTACCCCCAATACTTTTTATCGAGAGAGCGAAGCTGAATTGCTTCGGCTATATGCTGTGCTTGGATGATTTCGCTCTTGTCGAGGTCGGCAATAGTTCTTGCTACTCGCAAAACTCTATCGTATCCGCGTGCAGAAAGTCCGAGGTTATCGTATGCTGTTTTGAGTATCAAATTCGCACCCTCGTCAAGCGGGCAGAACTTTTTTATTTGGGCTGCATCGAGATTTGCATTAGATCTTGGCTTGCAGCTTGCCTTCTTCATTCTTTCAATGGCAAAGCTTCTCGCCGCACTTACTCTCTCGCGGATCACCTCGCTACGCTCGCCTGCATCGGTATTGGAGGAAATCTCGCTATACGTGAGAGAGGGGAGCTCAATCTGAATATCAATTCTGTCAAGAAGCGGCCCGCTGATTCGCGATATGTAACGTTTAACGTCATCGGGCTTGCAGGTACATTCCTTTGTGGGATGACCGAAATATCCGCATCTACAGGGACTCATAGCCGCAACGAGCATAAAGTTGCAGGGGAAGGTCACCTTTGCGAGTGCTCGGGTAATCGTTACTCTACCGTCCTCAAGTGGCTGGCGGAGTGTATCTGTCACCTGCTTGGGAAATTCGGGAAGCTCGTCAAGGAAAAGAACGCCGTTATGGGCAAGAGAGACCTCACCCGGTGCGGGGTTAGCACCGCCACCAACCAAGCTGACAGCACTCATCGTGTGGTGGGGCGAACGGAATGGGCGGGAGTAGAGAAGTGATTCTCCGTTTTTAAGTCCGCCTGCAATTGAGTATATTTTAGTACTTTCTATTGCCTCGTCAAAGGTGAGTGGGGGCAAAATAGTGGGTAACCGTTTAGCAAGCATTGATTTTCCTGTTCCCGGTGGGCCAATGAGCAGGATATTATGTCCACCTGCCGCTGCAATTTCCATAGCTCTCTTTGCAAGTGCCTGTCCCTTTACGTCCGAAAAATTAACAGGGTAGGATCTGACACTTTGCTTGAATTTTGCAGTATCATACTTAAGCGGAAGCATTTCTAAGCTACCGTTGAGGTGGTGAACGAGGTCGGAAACGTTTGAAACGGGAATAACGTCTATTCCTTCAACTGCAGCTGCCTCGTCGGCATTAACCTGCGGAACGTAGAACTCGGTAAATCCGGCATCCCTTGCCGCAACGCACATTGAAAGTGCACCGCGGACTGCTCTTACCTCACCCGAGAGTGAAAGCTCACCTACAAAGCATTTTTTAGAAAAATCGTTTTCGGGGTGAATTACAGCTCCCGCGTGAAGAATTGCAAGGAGGATGGGCAGGTCGAGTGCCGAACCCTCTTTTTTCTTATCTGCGGGTGCGAGGTTGACCGTAAGGGCGGCGACAGGAAAATGTATTCCGCTGTTCGCACAGGCATTTCTTACACGTTCTTTTGCTTCTTTAACTGCCAAATCGGGGAGTCCGACAAGGTCGAATCCGGGTAGCTTGTTTCTTGCCGAGCATTCAACGGTGACAATAAATCCGTCAATCCCCGTGATGCCCGCACTGTATATTTTAGAGTACATATTTTTTCTCCGTGATTTTATTCTTCTTTTCTTCCTGTCGCCAGGAGATATTCTTCATAGGTTGCAACCACCTTGAGAGCTTCAAGCAGGGCGTTTGGAGTCATACCTTGAGGAAGGTTGAATTTTTTAGCCAATTCATCGCGTTTAAGCGATGAATTTTCGCCGCCCGTCAATCCATCGATGAAAAAGTCGATTTTTGAAAGTGGATTTTTTGCTATCTGTAAGAGCTTTTTGTTTGCCGCCTCATCCTTCTCGCTTGAAAAGGGAAGAAGCATATTGTATAAAAGCTCGTTTGCCATTCCTTCGACACCGAGAGTGCCTTCTTTTGATGGCTCGCTCTTGCGTTTTTCCTTGCCCTCGATTCTTGGAATATAGAGCTGAATCAGCTTGTCCTTGGGCACAAGTGATGACACGTGCGAGCGAATGACTTTTCCGCCGCCGTCACTGTCTGTAAGCACGATTATCGGAGATTTTTCCGCAAGGGCTCTGATGAGTGCCGCTTTTTCCTGTGTCTTGAAAACTCCAAAGCCGTCTGTTTTAATTATCAGCCCCTCGCACACAGCTTGGAGCTTGATTCTGTCATATTTACCCTCAACAATTATGGGATATGCAATTTTTAATTTTTCCATTTTATTCTCCAAGTTGGTAGTTATTTTGGTTTGTGTGGGTAGTTGTTCGCACAAAGTGAGTGCGAACATCTCGCCCACTCATTTTCTTACAAAAAATATACAAGCAAAACTGTGCCCAGGACTATTCGATATATTCCAAAAGGTGTAAATGAGTGCTTTTTGACAAAGTTCATAAGGAATCTTATAGCAATCATAGAAACAGCAAACGCAACTGCACTTGCAAGAGCAAGAATAATCCACACCTCAAGCGGCACATCGATTCTTGCAGATAAGGAATTCTCTCCGCTTATAAACTTTAAAAATCCGAGTGTTTTGACTGCTGAACCGCCGACCATTGCAGGAATTCCCATAAAAAACGAGAATTCTGCTCCGCAGCTACGCGAAAACCCGATCACAATTGCACCGAGGATGATTGCTCCCGAGCGAGATGTTCCCGGGATTATGGCGAGCATTTGAAAAATGCCCAAAAGAAATGCTAATTTATATGAAATTTGAGAAATATCTGTAATTTTTGGAGCTTTTTTCATATTAATTCTTTCAATCAATATGAAAAGAACACCGTAGATAATGAGCATCAGAGCAACAGTTGTTCCGTTATAGAGCCATCCGTCAATATCCTTGTCGGTTGCTTTTTCTATAATTTTGTCAAGCACTATCCCGACAATTGCCGCAGGCATCGAAGCAAAGGCAACCTTGAACCAGGTTTGCCGGATATTTTGCCTTTCTGCCGCACTTTGCTTGCGTGAAAATGGCCAGAGCTTGCTCCAAAAAATAACCGCAACCGCCATTATTGCACCAAGCTGAATAACAACAAGAAAAAGACTAAAGAATTCCTCACTCACGTCAAGTGCAAGCACATCGTTAAACAGAATAAGATGTCCCGTACTCGAAATAGGAAGCCACTCGGTAATGCCCTCAACGATTCCAAGCAATACCGTTTTTACAACTAAGTCGGATCGTAGCCATGTCGTTCTGTGAGCCAAGGAGTTGCTTGCTTTTGTTGTCTTCCTAAGACCGCTTGGCCTCCGACTTCACATCGTTAAACAGAATAAGATGTCCCGTACTCGAAATAGGAAGCCACTCGGTAATGCCCTCAACGATTCCAAGCAATACCGTTTTTACAACT
>JAZNWX010000240.1:0-7351 GCA_045593575.1 Eubacteriales bacterium
GGACACGAAGTGTCATTCTGGAGCGAAGCGATAGAATCTCGGCTGGGTTCCCTCCAGAATGACAACGAGCGAGGGTAAACTGCTCGACAAACCCCAATTTATAACACAAAAAAGGGAGCAAATGCTCCCTTTTATTCTTCCGGATATTTAACTGAAATTTTTTCAACTATGTTATCGTGATCCCAAATACCAACAATGATTGTACCATCAGCACAATGGTAGGTTCCTTGACCGTGCATATCATCATTTTCCCATTGACCGTCGTAAACGTCGCCACTTTTCCAAATGTACATTCCGTTGCCGCTTTTTTTACCGTTTTGCCAATCTCCGATATATACGTCTCCACCTGAATAAGTCAATTTGCCCTTGCCTTCTCTATTACCGTCAACAAAGTGACCTTCATAAACGTTACCGTTTTCAAATGTGTATTTTCCACTACCGGTTCGCTTGTCGTTAACCCACTCGCCTTCGTACTTTTCACCGTCATTCCAGGTGTAAACACCATATCCCTGTCTTATTCCTTCCACCCATTCTCCTTCATAGGTGCCGTTATCGTAATACCAACGACCGTAACCGTGTGGACATCCGTCCGCCCATTGACCTAAATATTTACCCCCGTTCGGCAAATAATAAGAACTTATATCATCAGGATATCCGTTTTCGAACTCGCTAATCATAACAATTCCGTCAGGAAAGGTCATTTTTCCTTTTCCGTGCATCTCTCCGTTTTTGAATTCGCCCTCATATACCGATCCATCCTCAAACAGATATTTGCCTTGACCGTGCATCGCATCGTTCAACCACTCGCCAATATATTTTTCTCCCGTGTTCCAGGTTCTAACGCCCTTTCCGTTACAGCAATCGCCCGAAAACTCACCCTCATAAACACCGTCGCTGAAGGTGTATTTACCGTAACCGCACATTTCGTCATTCTTGAATTCACCTTCATAGATTTCACCGTTTGCAAACATCAATTTACCTTTACCGGAAATTACTCCGTCATTATAGCTTCCTACATAAAGGTCACCGTTTTGATAGTGTATTTTTACCTGACCACACAGCTTTCCGTTTTGCCAGTTTCCTTCAATCCAGTAACCGTTAAGCAATGTATATCTGCCAAAACCGTGTTCTTTATTGTTTCGCCATTCACCCTTATATACGCTTCCGTCACTATATGTCAATTTTCCTTGACCGTGCTTTGAATTGTTTAATAATTCACCTTCATATGTTTCTCCATATAAATTCGTAAAAGTGCCTTCACCCGTTACCGAGCCGTTATACCAATCACCTGTATATACCGAACCGCTATCAAAACGCATAGTGCCGTATCCGTGCGGCTCCCCACTACTATTTACCTGTCCTTCATATTCAGCATCATTATATTTTATTCTCTTTGTGCGACTCATAGGATAATCTCCTCTATTTGTAGATATGGACAAGTATATCACATTTTTCATATTATTTCAAGTTCTTCGGCTCATAAATATATTTTATATCGCATATATTTTTACAAAAACAAAGGTAGGACAAGAGATGACGAGGTTAAAAAAGTATCTTGCCAACGGGGCTCTTATGACGGCAGTTGCCCTGACGTTGCGTGGACTTTCTGTAGTGTTTAATGCATACATATCCAAAAAAATAGGAGCAGAAGCACTCGGACTTTACACTCTGCTCGGCAGTGTATATTCTTTTGCATTGACTCTTGCACTTTCGGGAATAAATCTGACAACAACACGACTGATTTCTGATGCCATTGGAGAAAACGATGCTCCGAAAATGCGTGCTTCAATGAAAAGATGCATTTGCTATTCCCTGTTTTTCGGAACCCTTTCGGCAACACTTTTACTCGTTCTTGCCGAACCACTCGCTCTGCACGCCTTGAAGGATTCGCGACTTATTAAACCTCTTCGCTTGTGTGGAGCAACTTTGCCGCTGATTTCGCTCACCGCCTGCTTTAACGGATATTTTACCGCTGTGCGTCGAGTGTACAAAAACGCAGTCACGCAGATCAGCGAGCAGCTTGCCCGCATACTTTTTTGCGTGATGCTTCTCGATTTCTTTTTCGGACGCGATATGGAGTCCTCTTGTATTGCTCTTGTGCTTGGCGGAGCACTCTCTGAGATGCTCTCGTTTGCAATCTCCCTCGTTTTCTTTGTGTTTGACGGTCAGAATAAAATTAAAAGTTCACTTGTAAATGTTAACGAGCAAAAAGTCACAAAAAAGATGCTCTCAATCGCACTACCTCTTGCTTTTTCAACCTATTTTCGCTCGGCTCTGCTCACAATTGAGCATATTCTGATTCCCATTGGCATTGAAAAAAGCGGAGCTAACCGCACTCAATCGCTGGTTGCGTACGGTACACTTCACAGTATGGTAATGCCGCTTGTTCTTTTTCCGTCAGCCATTATTCATTCGTTTTCGGGACTTCTTGTTCCCGAGCTTGCAGAATTGAAAATTCAGAATAACAAACGTGAAATAGAATACGTTGCAGGACGTGTTTGCCACCTTGCACTCGCCTTTGCTGTGGGCGTTTCAGGTGTGATGATATTCTTTGCAGACGAACTGGGGCAAGGAATTTACGGATCAAGCGAGGCAGGACACTATATTCGCCTTGTGGCACATATCGTACCGATAATGTATCTTGACACCACGGTTGACAATATGCTGAAGGGACTTGGAGAGCATATCTACACAATGGCAATAAACATAACGGATACACTGTGCTCGCTTGTGATGGTGTGGATTTTGATTCCCAAAATGGGGATTTACGGATACATCACCTTGATCATTGTGAGTGAAATTTTCAATTCAAGTGCCAGTATATATAAGCTCGTCAGGGTAACAAAGATGCGTTTTCGTGTAATAAAATGGTTTGCCTTGCCTGTAATTTCGATTCTTTTAAGCACATTCATAGTGGGGAAAGTACGTGTACTGATACCTCTCTCAACTTTAGCTGCAATTCTGACAACAACACTTCTTTACTTTGCATTTTTAAGAATAACTTGCACTGTAGGAAAAGAAGAAATCAGATGGATAAAAAGGGTTTTCAAATTTTGATTTGTAGGGGAGTTGTCCGCACGAACCAAAGTGAGTGTTTTGCCCCGCTTTTTAAAAAGCGGGAGCCCAGCGGCTTGAGCGATACGGCCCTTTTCTTTTTGCAAAGCTTTTTCTTTTGGGCCTTTTTCCTCAAAAGAAAAAGCGTCTAACAAGTCTTGATACCAAAAGGGTTTAGCCGCTTTTCTTTGGCGAAAGGAGCCGCAAAGAAAAGCTAACAAAAGAAACGGCGGATGCGCTCGTGCCGCGCGGGCACCACTACGCGTGGGGCGCCACCTTTGAAAAGGTGGACGAAACAATCGCACAAAGTTTGTGGGGAAGTTATATTATCGCTCGAGATTCTATCGGTCACCCAGCCGGACACGAAGTGTCATTCTGGAGCGAAGCGATAGAATCTCCGCTGGGTTCCCTCCAGAATGACAACGAGCGAGGGTAAACTGCTCGACAAACCCCAATTTGATATTCTATTCATCTCGTGAGTAATAAAAAAGGCACTCTTGCGAGTGCCTTTATCTGTTAATTTGTTGTGAAGTTTAATTCGTTATAAATCTTACCGTCATCTGTGATTATCGCAAGAACAGCACCTTTAAGTCCTTTTGCGTTCCAGTCACAAAGGGCAAATTCAACAGTAACCTCCTGACCGTCGTATGCACTTAAAAATCCGTACTGACTTGATTTGTTGCAATAGAGAATGAAATCCGTCGTTCCGTTTGTAAGATAAATATTGGAATAATAAGTCGCATCAACTAACTTAACCTTAGCGGTAATTACGTAAACCTGAGTTGTTGCCGCGGGGGAATCGGGGGTGGCGATGACTTCCTCAAAGGTCTTGTCGGTAATGAAGGAGTCGCTTGAATAATCAACTTTTCCGTACTGATTTGAAACTACCGTTGCACTGTCAAGGCAGAACTGACCGCCGCCATCCTTAGTGATTGTAACCGTGCCTTCGATAAGCACCTTCTGACCGATAGCAAGTCCCTCGAATTCACTTGCTGCTACTCTTACTGCGATTGCACCCGTTTCATCGATGAGATAGAAACCACTTTGGTTTACGAGGGAAGGTCCAACGATACCCTCAACCTTGATTTTTTCTCCAACAGCGGTTGCAATTGCCTCCTCAACCGTCAAGCCCTCGCCGCCTGTGGATGCACTAACCGTGATTTCCACTGTGTCGGAATAGGAATAATCCCCGTATGTAGCTGTGATAGTTACCGTAGCAGTTCCGTTTTCACCGCAATTGAGAGTTACTGTGCCGGGAGTATTAACGGTGAAGTATACTACACTTTCATTGTCAGATGTGTATGTGACAGTTACGTTATCGAATCCAAGAAGCTCTGAAGAAACACTTGCAGGGAGTTCCTTAAGCGGATTGCCTGTATATTCGGGAAGGAATTGATCTGTACAATAGTACTCAACAACGTGCTTGGGAGCATTTGCAGGGTCAAATACAAATCCTTCGTCTATAACTTCAATGGGAAGGAATCTGAAGAAGCAATCACTTGCTGTGGATTTTGCATTCATTGGGGAGAGGTAGACAGTACAGATTTTGCCGTCGAACTTGTCAAGCCAAGAAAAATCGTTACCGTTGTTCTGCGTATAGGTATAAGCACCTGTGTTTCCGTCCAGGTCGAAGAAATAGTAGTTCGTAAATCCGTTGCCGGGCACCTTCTTCACAAGTGCATTTGTTTTGAATATAGTTGTTGTAACGTTCTCGGTCACGGGGATTTCAAGAATATCCTTAACTGACTTTTCCTCGCACCAAGAGAAGTCAATATCATTTGATGCGTTGTCATTTTCATAGAGAACCGCATCCTCTATCTGACAGCAACCGCCGTATCCGAATTTATTCGCGTTATTCTGCTCGTCAGAGAGAATCCAATAGGTTTTTGAGCCGAGAACTGTGATTTTATTGCCGATTTTAACCTGAGATGCAAGGTCTGCGTCATAAATGTAGATTGAATTTGTTTCATCAACTATGTAAGCACCGCTTGGTTTCATACCGGTTGCATAAGTAATTCTGGCAACTGTTCCGCTAATGAGAACCTTAGTATCAACAGCAACTTCGCGTGCCTCTGCAATAGTCATTTCTGCGTATTCGCTGATGTCAATTTCGCCCTTGTCTGCTTTTTTGAAGTCGATAAGACGTGCATTTTTGATCTGAGGAGTTCCTTCATACGTGTTAAGAGTACAGTAGAAAAGCACCTCGTCACCCTTATAGGGCTTGTCAGTGAAGCTTGCGTATCCAATGGATCCGTCAGCACTGTAGGTTCCGTAAACGTATATTTCGTTAACACCGTCAGTGATTGTCATTTCACCGTAAGCGGGATTGGTCACCTTTGTGATAGTACCGCGAACGTAGTATCTTGTTGTTGGGTTAGTGCTTGTTTCAGCTTTGGCAATTTCAATTGCCTCTGCAATTGAGATGATGTCATAAAGATCATCCCAATCATCTTTTTCCGGTTCCGGATTTTCGTCGGGATTCTTGCTTGTACTTGATGTCGAGTCCTCGGTTCCGGGAGTAGTTTCCGATGTGGATTCTTCCGTTGCGGGGCCAAAAAGATTACAGCTTGCAAAAGTGAGCATAAGCATAACAAATACAAGCAAAAGTGAAATGATTCTTGTGAGCTTCATAGCTGACTCCTTTGAATTTTGTGAAATTTTGTACTTAGTACGTCTTTATTTTATAATTAATTCGCAAAAAAATCAATACTAAAATCACATTTTTTCTAAATTAATGCATATAATTACTTGACAAATGATAAAAATGGGTATATAATGTCAACAGTTGAATAATTATTCAACTGTTTTTTTGCTTTGGAGGTAATACTATGCCAAGAAATGAATATATTTGTGACTGTAATATCGTGCACGCGGAGTCGGTAGAGAGGGCGAGGGCATTGATGCCGAGCGACGAAAAGCTGAGTCGCGTGGCTGATTTTCATAAAATAATCGGTGACGGTACTCGCTGCAAAATTCTTTTTGCCTTGCAGGGTGGGGAAATGTGCGTTTGCGACCTTGCCAACGTGCTTTCAATGAGCAAATCGTCAATATCGCACCAGCTCTCAAAGCTCCGTGAATTCGGAGTTGCCAAATGTCGCAAGGAGGGCAAGGAGGTCTATTATTCGCTTGATGACGAGCACGTTTCAGAGCTTTTGTCACTTACGCTGACGCATATTTCACATACATTGGGAGGTCGTTATGAAAACACAAAGTAAAATTTTAGTTGCATTCATTTTAAACCTTGCGTTCTCAATTTTTGAGTTTATCGGCGGTGCCATTACAGGTAGTGTGGCGATAATATCAGACGCAATTCACGACGTTGGCGATGCTATGAGCATCGGAATTTCATATTTTCTTGAAAAGAAGAGTAAAAAGCAGCCCGACGATAAGTACACATACGGATATACTCGATTTTCTGTAATCGGAGGGGTAATCACCACGGTGATTTTGCTCATCGGATCGGTTGCGGTTATCTATAACGCGGTTTTGAGGATTATAAATCCTGTTCCGATTAACTATGACGGAATGATAATTTTCGCCATTTTCGGTGTTGCGGTGAATTATTTGGCGGCATATTTCACAAGTGGTGGTCACTCGATTAATCAGAAGGCGGTAAATCTTCATATGCTCGAGGACGTGCTCGGTTGGGCACTTGTGCTTGTGGGAGCCGTTGTAATGCGTTTTACGGATATTGCCATTATCGATCCGATTATGTCAATAGGAGTTGCGATTTTTATTCTTATTAATGCGATAAGAAATCTCAAAGAGGTTGTTGATCTCTTTCTTGAAAAGCTTCCACCGCATTTGAAAATTGACGAAATCAAGGAACATATCTGCGAGATTGACGGAGTTGTGGGTGTACATCACATTCATATCTGGTCAATGGACGGTCAGAACAATTATGCGACAATGCACGTTGTTTGCACGGGCGAAGCTCACGAGGTGAAGCAAAAAATTCGCGAGGAGCTAAAGGAACACGGAATCGGACACGTAACACTTGAGCTTGAAAGTGAGGGAGAGGACTGTCACGAGGAGCATTGTCACGTGCATCATGATGAAAATGACGGAGGGCATAACCATCATCACCACCACGGACATCATCATCATCATCATCATCATTGATCTTGAATGAACGAAATAACAGCTTGTTTTGTGAGAATAGCTCAGAAAACGAACGAAAATTGGGGCTTGTCGAGCAGTTTACCCTCGCTCGTTGACTTTCTGGAGGGAACCCAGCGGAGATTCTATCGCTTCGCTCCAGAATGACACTTCGTGTCCGGCTGGGTGCGTGATAGAA
>JAZNWX010000241.1:0-9413 GCA_045593575.1 Eubacteriales bacterium
AATCATTATATTTGTTTCATTATTCTCGCAGTATGCGGCGGAACTGTAATGTAATTCTCATAGCTTTCGTATGAGAGCATATCAATCCATTTGCCCTCGATTCGGGTGCGATAAATATTCTCTCCTCCGTTTGCTATAACGACTACTCTGGAGTCGTCCTTATATCTCTCATAGGCAAGTGTTTCCTGACTGTGCTGAATCACACGGAACGAGCCGCGATCAAATGCCTTTTCGATGTTTCTTAGCTCACCGAGCTTGCGATAATGCTCCAAAAGCTCCTCATTCTCTCTGCCCCAAGGATAAGGTCTGCGGCAGAAGGGATCGTGATAGCCCTCAAGTCCTGCTTCATCTCCGTAAAATACTGACGGAATACCGTAAACCGTATATTGAAGGATCGATGCCATTTTAAGACGTTCGATCGCAATTTCCTTTTCCTGAACACTCATTCGCATTACTGCAAGGTGGTCATTGGGAGCATCGGGACGGTAATTATCGCCAAGAACCGTAAGAATTCTCTCTGTATCGTGAGTGCCGAGAATATTCATAAGCGAGTCGCTGACGCATCTCGGATAGGACGCATAAAGCTCCACCAAAACGTTATAGAGCATATCTGCACTTCCGTATGTAACAAAATCTATAATTCCGTTTCTAAGCGGGTAGTTCATAACGCTGTCGAGCTGACGTCCGTGGAAATAATTGCGTCTTTGACCGTATGCACTTTTTACTGCCGCGTTCTCCCAAACCTCTCCGATGACGATGCCCTCACCGTTTGAATTTTTATGAACTCTTTCGCGTAATCTGTACAAAAATTCGTCAGGAAGCTCATCGGCAACGTCAAGTCGCCAGCCGCCAATACCCATTTTTGTATATTTTTCAATCACTCCGCCCTCGCCGACAAAATAGTTGCGACATTCCTCGTTATTCTGATTGAGCTTTGGCAAAATATCTATTCCCCACCAAGAATCGTAATCGCAGGGATAGGATTTGAAATTATACCAGTCGCGATAAGGTGAATCTTCACAGTTACAAGCACCGTTTGTCTGATATTTACTATATTTATTGAAATACAGACTGTCATCACCCGTATGATTGAAAACACCGTCAAGAATAATGCTTATTCCCTTTTCCCTCGCCTTTTCAATCAGAGATACAAACGCCTCCTCGCCACCGAACATCTCGTCAACGGTCATATAGTCGCCTGTGTCATATTTATGGTTGGAGTATGCCTTGAAAATAGGGCTCAGGTAGATAACTCTTGTTCCGAGTCCTTCAAGATAGTCAAGCTTATCCTCAACACCCTTGAGATTTCCGCCAAAGAACATATTATTCTTGAGCTTATCTCCCTGATTTTTGGTATATTGCGGAATTCCGTTATACCAATCGTCATTGATAATAACGTCATCACGGTGATAGGGCTTAATATCGCCCTTAGCAAAACGGTCAACGAACACGTGGTACATTATACCTTTGCCAAACCATTCCTTCGGTTTAAAATAGTCCTCATAAACAAGGAGCGAAAACTTTGATTCCGAGTAATAAGAAAGCTCAAAATCAAAATTGTTCACACTGCTTGTGAAAAGCGTTCTTGTGCCCCTTAAAAACAAAAACTCATAGAAAAAGAGTGCGGGAACGGGACCGCAGAGGTGTCTTAAGTTAAGCTCAACGGAGTACTCCTCGCGTCCAAGCTCAAAGCTCTTGAGCGTAAGCGGTATATCCCAATAATCCTCTCTGTCACGGTTAATTCTCATAACCACGCCTTGAGTTCCCATATTCGTGGGCATAACTATTCTGAATCTGATGTCATCATTTACGGAAAATGCCCCGCTATACGAGGCATTCTCCCAAGATGAATCAACTTTTATTTCTCTGATTATCTCAACACCGTTACAGTTGGCGTTGTTTTGTAGTTGATTATACATTGATTATTTATTTCCTGTGATTTTTCTGAGATTCCAGAATTTCTGTGCGTATTCTTCAATACTTCTGTCTGCTGCAAAGTATCCTGCAGATGCGATATTCATAAGGGACATTCTGTTCCACTTCTGCTTATCCGCATAGTCAGCAATCATTCTTTCGTGTGTTGTGCGATATGATTCAAAGTCAGCAAGACACATGAAGGGATCGGCAACAC
Source organism: Eubacteriales bacterium (assembly GCA_045593575.1). GTDB lineage: Bacteria > Bacillota > Clostridia > Oscillospirales > CAG-272 > RGIG4608. The sequence goes on from JAZNWX010000241.1 coordinate 2,132, forward strand.
CCATACCTGTAAGAAGGTATCTTGAAATGTGTGCAAAGGACTGACCTGCAAAGCCACGGTTGAGGCAATCAATAATCTTATTAAGACGGTTATTGTTTGCATAAAACTCGTTGGAATGGTATCCTCTTGCCCAAATATCTTCAACTTCCTTAGCGGTAAGGCCAAAGATATACATATTCTCCTTACCCGCTGCTGCAAGCATTTCAACGTTTGCACCGTCAAGTGTACCGATTGTGAGTGCACCGTTCATCATAAGCTTCATACAGCCCGTGCCGCTTGCTTCCTTACCTGCAAGAGAGATCTGTTCACTGATTTCTGCAGAAGGAATAAGTGCTTCTGCCAAACTTACGTTATAGTCCTCAAGGAACACGACCTTAATCTTCTTGCTTACAATGGGATCGTTCTCGATTTCACGGCTGATAAAGCAGATAAGCTTAATAATTTCCTTAGCCATCTGGTAGCCGGGAGCTGCCTTTGCACCGAAGATAAATGTCTGGGGCTGAACATCAAGACTTGGGTTCTCTTTAAGATCAATGTAAAGATTGATGATATTGAGTGCGTTAAGAAGCTGACGCTTATACTCGTGCAATCTCTTGATCTGAACGTCAAATACTGAATGTGTGTCAAGAACTCTGCCCGTCTTCTTATAAAGAAGGTCAGCAAATGCCTTTTTATTATCGTGCTTAATGGTGCGAAGCTGCTCAAGAACTGCCTTATCATCCGCAAACTTAGCAAAATCAGCAAGCTCCTCGGGGTTATGTCTGTATCCTGTGCCTATGCACTCGTCAAGCAATCCTGAAAGCTTGGGGTTGGAGTAGCAGAGCCATCTTCTGTGAGCAATACCGTTGGTTACGTTATCAAATCTGTCGGGATACATCTTATAGAAATCCTTGAATGTGGAATCCTTAAGAATATCAGAGTGAAGCTTTGATACACCGTTGATGGAGTGTGAACCGATAACGGAGAGATTAGCCATTCTTACCTGACCGTAACCGATTACGCTGAGCTTGGAAATCTTTTCCCAGTTGCCGGGGAATACGTTCCACGCATCCTTGCAGAATCTTTCGTTAATTTCCTTAACGATCTGATGGATTCTGGGAAGCTTGAGCTGGAAGATGTCCTCATTCCAGGTTTCAAGTGCCTCGGGCAATACTGTATGGTTTGTATAAGACACGATCTTTCCTACCGTATCCCAAGCTCTTTCCCAAGAGAAGTGATAGTCATCAAGGAAAATTCTCATAAGCTCGGGGATACAGAGTGCAGGATGTGTATCGTTAATATGGATTGCAACCTTTTCGGCAAAATTATCAAGTGTACCGTAAACTGCCATATGGTCGCGAATAATACTCTGCATTGATGCAGAAACAAGGAAATACTGCTGTGTAAGACGAAGAATCTTACCCTGAGTATGATTATCTGAAGGATAGAGAACCTTCGTAAGAATTTCAGCATTGGTGCTTTCTTCAAGCGCTCTTGCATATTCACCCTGTGAGAAAAGGTTCATATTGAAGTTGTGGATATCTCTTGCCTTCCAAAGACGAAGCAATGATACTGCCTCGGAATCGGCACCCGATATCATCATATCGTAAGGAACTGCCTCATATTCCTCGCAGTTTTCGTAGATAACCTCCATATGATCCTCACGCCATTCTTCGCGTACGCGTCCGCCAAGGCGAACCTTGAAGATTCTGTCCGTTCTGGGTGTAAGCCAAACCTCACCGCCGGGAAGCCATACATCAGGAAGCTCAATCTGCATTCCGTCAACTATCATCTGCTTAAACAAGCCGTACTCATAGCAAAGCGAAAATCCTGTTGCAGGATAATCAAGTGATGAGAGTGAATCCATAAAGCATGCCGCAAGACGTCCAAGACCTCCGTTTCCAAGACCAGCGTCGGGCTCGCACTCATAAAGATCGTCAAGATCGAAGCCGAGCGACTTAAGTGATTTCTTATAATCCTCTGCAAGGCCAAGATTACAAAGATTTGTCTTGAGAGAGCGGCCAAGCAAAAATTCCATACACATATAGTATACTCTTTTGCCACCCTGCTCGTTTACTTGCTTTTTATATTCTCCTCTTTTCGCTGTGAGAATATCCTTTACAGTCATGGCAGCCGCCTTATACATCTGTTCTCTGGTTGCCTCTTTACTTGTGCAACCAAAATATCTGGCGAGCTTGCCTTCTAAATTTTCTGTGATTTCGTTCACTGTGGGTTGATAATTCATGTGTCCTCCAAAATAAATAGGTATTTGCGATTGAGTGTTATGCTACACCCGGAGCCGCCTTACATTCTTTCGTAAAGCATATAGTATTTTCTTGCGGAAATTCCCCAAGAAAAGTCAGTATCCATAATCTTTTTTGCGAATTTAGGATAAAGCTCTTTATTATGATAAAGCTCAAGTGCGGCTGTTGTACGCTCATAGAGCTCACCTGCATAATAGTTGGCAAAGGTAAATCCGTTGCCCAGAATTGTACCGTTGAGCAACCAATAACCTTTGATAGAGTCATAAAGACCGCCCGTTTCTCTTACCACGGGAATTGCACCGTAGCGGGATGCTATCATCTGAGAGAGTCCGCAGGGCTCACTCTTTGACGGCATAAGGAAAATATCTGCTGACGCATATATACGCTTAGAGAGATCTCTGTCATACATAATGAGTGCACGAACCTTATCGTGTCTGTTATGCTCAAGCTCTCTGAAGAAATCCTCATACTGAGCCTCGCCCTTACCGAGAACAACGAGCTGAATATCGTTGTTGTCAACAAGTCCGTATGCAACCTCGCGAATGAGGTCAAGTCCCTTATGGGAAGCAAGACGTGATATAATTGCCACAAGCGGAACGTCCTCTCTCTCGGGAAGTCCGAGTGATCTCTGAAGCTCCGTCTTGTTTTTAACCTTTTTATCAAGCTCGCCCGACTTGAAGTTCATAAAAATCTCTTTATCGGTTTCGGGATTATAGTATTTATAATCGATACCGTTAAGTATCCCCGTGAGCTTATGTGCATTGTTATTCAGTATGGGAGCCAAGCCGTGTGAATATTCATCGCTCTTGATTTCCTCTGAATATCTTGGGCTGACGGTCGTTACAACGTTAGCCATTTCAATTGCACATTTCATAAGATTCACACATCCGTTATATTCGAGATAATCGGAATAGTCAAATCCGAAAACGTAACCGAGCACGCTGTGCGGGAACTGTCCCTGATATTCTATATTATGGATGGTGAAAACAGTTTTAATATTCTGATATTCCCTCTTCCAACGGTATTGGAAATTGAGGTACGGAAGCGTAAGTGCTGCCTGCCAATCGTGTGCGTGAAGCACGTCGGGATAATATCCGAGAACGCCAAGCATTTCAACCGCCGCCTTGCAGAAGAACGCATATCTCTCCGCCTCGTCATCATAGCCGTAGAGTGCCCCTCTCTTGAAATAATACTCGTTGTCGATGAAATAGTAGGTAACTCCGTCTTTAACCAAGCTGAGTATTCCGCAATAAAGATTTCTCCAGGAAAGCTGAAGATTGATCACTGCCTCAAGCTTCATCTGCTCTCTCCACTCGGGTTTGATAGCATCATAAAGCGGCATAACTACACGAACGTCAATATCGTCCTTATATTCCTTTTTAAGAGCTGTGGGCAAAGAGCCAAGCACGTCACCAAGACCGCCCGTTGCCGCAAACGGCATTACCTCTGCTCCTACAAACAAAATCTTTCTCATACTGTCCTCCGTTATACCGTCGTTCCCTTTCCGATATAGAAAGGAAGAGTTTCGTGACCTGAGAGCATTTTACCGTTCTTGATTGTTACGTTCTTATCGGTAACAACGCAGTTGAGATAAACGTCATCTCCCGTATAGGTATTCTGCAAAAGAATGGAATTCTTGATTACAGTTCCCTTGCCTACCTTTACACCTCTGAAAAGAATGGAATTTTCAACAACACCCTCAATTACGCATCCGTCTGCGATAATGGAATTAGTTACCTTAGCACTTTCGGTATATCTTGTGGGGGCTGAGTTTCTTACCTTTGTATATACAGGTCTGTTCTTAACGTGGAACACAAGCTTTCTCTTGCTTGAATCAAGCATCTTCATATTGCAGAAAAAGTATTTTTGCATTGAGTCGATATAGTTGAAATATCCGTCATACTCAAACGCAAAGAAACGATGCTTGCCGAGGTTTCTTATGATAATGTCCCTTGAGAAGCTGTCGTATCCTCTTGCATCTGCCTCGTTGATGAGGGAAAGAAGATATGAACGCTTAATAATCATCATATTCGTATTGATATGAAGCTCGCCTGACTGATTGTCATAGGGGGCGTAATCAACTATCTCTCCGTTGTCATTATATTCAACCACTCTGATATATTTATCAAGCGGGAATTTAAGCTCATTTGTATTTACGAGCTTTGTGATAATCGTAATATCGGCATCATTCGCGATATGATTATCAAGAGCATCTGAAAAATCGATATTGCAAATCATATTACAATCCGAGATGATAACGTGATCTGCACCGCAGTTTTCAACGAAATTCCTTACACCAACAAGTGCCTGAAGGCGAGTGTTGTAAAGCGTATCGTTACCGTGTGTGCCGCTTGTGATGAAGGGGGGCAAAATTCTTATGCCGCCCGAACGGCGTGCAAGGTCCCAGTCCTTACCCGTACCGATGTGGTCGAGAAGTGACTGATAATTGTTATGTGTTATAAGTCCTACTGTTGTTATATCCGAATTTACCATATTGGAGAGTGCGAAGTCGATAAGACGGTATCTGCCTCCAAAAGGAATACTTGCCATTGTACGCGGCTTTGTGAGTTCGGGAATGGATGCATCGTGTATATTGGAAAATATAAGTCCTGCTGCTTTCATATCGTCACCTCATTATTCAGAATATATCATCTGGTTATCAGCGATTTCCTCGCCGTCGCCAACAACGTTATCAGCACCGATTACGGTTATTCCCTCGGCACTGTCCTTGGGTCTGCCCACTCTTGCACCCTTGCCAACTCTTACGTCGGAGTCAAGGATGGAATAATCAACGCACGCACCCTCACCAACTGTTACGTGGTGCATAAGAACGGAGTCGCGGACTACTGCTCCCTTTTCCACAACTACACCGTAGCCGAGAATTGAGTTGATAACCGTACCGTAAATCTCACATCCCTCTGTAATTGAGGAATTTTCGATTATAGCATCGGCACCGACGAACTGAGGAGCCTCGTTTTCGTGACGTGAGAATATTCTTGCGTGATCGTCGTCAAGGTTGAGGACGGGCTTTTCGCCAAGAAGGTCCATATTTGCTTCCCAAAGAGAAGAAATCGTTCCAACGTCCTTCCAATAGCCCTCAAAATTATAAGCGAACATTCTCTCGCCGTTTTGGAGCATATTGGGTATAATATTCTTTCCGAAGTCGTTGCTGGAATTTGGATCTGCCTCATCCTCTATGAGATATTTATAGAGCTTTTCGGCGCTGAAAATGTAAATTCCCATTGAAGCAAGATTACTGTCGGGATTTTTGGGTTTTTCTGAGAATTTGTAAATGGATTTGTCGGGATTAACACTCATAATACCGAAGCGGCTTGCCTCCTCCATAGGAACCTCAAGCACTGCGATAGTGCAATCGGCATTATTTGCCTTATGGTATTCGAGCATCTTGTTATAATCCATTGTGTAGATATGGTCACCTGAGAGAATCAGAACGTATTCTGCCTGATATCTCTTGATGAACTCAAGATTCTGGTAAATTGCGTTTGCTGTTCCCTTATACCAATCCGAGCCGCTGAAGCCCTGATATGGGGGAAGAATGGAAACTCCGCCATAGGTTCTGTCAAGATCCCAAGGAAGTCCGTTTCCTATGTATTCATTGAGTACGAGGGGTTGATACTGTGTCAGGACACCGACCGTGTCCACACCGGAATTGATACAGTTTGAAAGCGGAAAGTCAATAATTCTGAACTTTCCTCCAAATGAAACTGCGGGTTTTGCTGTTTTTTTGGTAAGTGCGTAGAGTCTGGAACCTTGTCCGCCTGCAAGAAGCATAGCGACACATTCTTTTTTCTTAAACATATCAAGCGTTCTCCCTTCATTACGTTGTGATAGCAAAATACCTGTGTTCGGATTTTGCCGAGTTTGTATTTATCCCTATATATAATTATAGACATAGTCATACATTGTTATTATATTACAAAACATACATTTTTTCAAGTGTTTTTTTTACATTTTCGGCTTTTTGTTAATTTTTCACAAAATCCCTCTGTTTTCTTGGTTTTTGAACCGTTTTATATATGTTTTTTTAGCATTTTTGTTGTCTTTTTTACTATTGACAGTTTTTTGTTTTTTTGATATAATAATTTTGTATTGCTAAATAGGAGGTCATTTATGAATAACAATCATTTCGATATTATCGGAAACGATGATTTATACAATTATTTCACCTCCTGTGCAAAATCAAATTCCCTCTCCCACGCCTATATTTTACTGGGTGCCAAGGGTACGGGAAAGCACACTCTTGCACGTCTTATTGCGGCCTCTGTCAACTGCGAGCAAAGACTGAATGAGAATGCCTTACTTCCCTGCCGCGAGTGTCCCTCCTGCAAGCGTATTCTTGCAAATAATTCTGCCGATTTCATTTGCATTTCGCGTGAAAAGGATAAGGCAACTCTCGGTGTTGACCCGATAAGATTTATTAAAACTGACGTTTCTGTCTATCCCAACGACGGTGACTTTAAAATCTACGTTATTGAGGATGCACATACTATGACACCCCAGGCGCAGAACGCACTTCTTCTGACACTTGAAGAACCACCGCAATACGTCGTTTTTATTCTTCTTTGTGAGCATACCGAAACCATTCTTGAAACTATAAAGAGCCGTGCTCCTATATTGAGAATGAAAACTCCCGAAAAGAGTGAAGCAATATCATATTTAAAGGACAATAATCCCACAGCACGCACCTTTATCAATAATTCTACCGATGATTTTGATAGGATATATATGGCATCCGGAGGCAGCATTGGAAGAATACTTGAGCTGATTTCATCAAGTGAAAGAAAGCAGGTTTTACAGAAGCGGGAGCTTGTGGAACGTCTTGTTGACGCGATCGCTCATCGCACGGTGGCAAGGGATTTCGGAGAGCTTTTTGCACTCCTTCCCCAAAAGCGTGACGAGCGTGAAAAGCTCATTTCTCTGCTTATTGAAGCGGAGTCGGCTCTTCGCGATCTTATGGTGCTGAAAAAGGCAGATGAGCCAACCTTGACGTTCTTCACCGATGTCGAGTATGCAGAGGA
>JAZNWX010000242.1:0-10988 GCA_045593575.1 Eubacteriales bacterium
TCCGACTTTATAGGAAACATATGTAAAAAAGTTGCACGAACCATAGGCTCCCTTGTGCAAAGGGAGCTGACGCCGAAGGCGGCTGAGGGATTGTTTTATAGAAAATCTAACCTTTACAATCCCTCCGTCTCGCTTCGCGAGCCACCTCACTTTACACAAGGGAGGCTCTTTTCGCCGCCCAATAGATAAACAAAGAGGACAGAGGGTGTAAAACCCCTTCTGTCCTCCTGTCGGTAGGTAACGTATTCTAATGAATTTCAAAAACTGTCCTTAAGAGTACGTTTCATTTGAAACGGTGTTTTTATTTGCCAATATATTCGGATAAATAAAAATCGGTCATTTTTTGCAGCATAACTTTATTGTTCAGCTCGTTTTTATAGCGGGTGTATGCTCCGATTGAGCATTTTTTATATAGCTTTTTATCATCATACATACGAATAATCATTTTAGCTAATTCACAGGGATTTTGTGCTGTGAAAACAAGTCCGTTTTCTTCATTATTTATCATATATATATTGCCCCCTATATTACTGACAACTGCAGGAATTCCGAGGCTCATCCCCTCCGAGAGCGAAAGGGAAGACGTTTCGCTGATATAAGAGCAGTTTACGTTCAGATCCGTGATATTGAAAATCGGAGCAACATCGCTCAAAAATCCCACAAAACGCACCGTATCATCCACTCCGAGCAGCTTGGAATATTCTTTTAATTCCTCCTCAACTTTCCCCTCTCCCACAATAAAAAATCGAAAATTCGGATGCGATTTTTTGCATATTCTTGCCGCCAAAAGCAAGGTTTTGTGTCCTTTCCCACTGTCAAGCCTGGCAAAAATGCTGATAATAAAGCTTTCGACACCCAAGCCGTATTTTGCATAAACGAATGCTTTTTCGCCGTCAGAAAGCCGACGCAGTGGAGAAACTCCGTTGACCACCGTTGTAATTTTTCGTCCGTCACAGCCAAGCTCCAAAAGGTTTTGCCTGGCACATTCGGCAGTTGCTATGATTGAGGTCGAAAGCAGTCCGTTGATTTTGCCATACAGCCATTTAAACAAAGGATTTTTCATCAATTTTGGCACAGGCGGTGCACAGTGGCGGGTAAAAACACGTGACGGGACCCTAAAAACAGTTGCGGAGATTCGCGATGATAGTGATCCGTGCGAGTGAACAATATCGGGACGTATCCTTTTGATAATTTTGCAGCCTTCGATGATTGCACAAAGCGAAAAGGATTTGTCGGCTCCGTGCTTTAGTTTTACAATTTTGCAGGGCAGATGAGCGAGCTTTTCTATGAGTGCACTACCGCTTGGAAGTGCCACCGTGATATTAAATTTTTCTCCCCCCAGCCCGCGAATTTGCTCAACTAAAAGATTTCCCGCACCGCCGATATTCGTATCCGTAATAAAATGCAATATTTTTATCATTTTCCACCTTCTTCTCACAAATTAATGCAAGCCCTCATCATATTTTTTGAACGTGATGCTGATACTATTCGATAAACGGCAAAAAAGTGTTGCATTTTTTGAAAAAATATGATAAAATCTTTTTAATATGTTCGTTATTGCGAACAAAATATCAAAAGAAAGTTCGCAAACGCGAATAATGAGGAAATTATGGACTATATCTCCGTAAAAGAAGCAGCACAAAAATGGGGAGTTACCGTTCGCTGTGTTCAAAAGCTGTGTAACGAAGCGAAAATCAAGGGTGTCACCAAATTCGGCAAATCCTGGATGATTCCCGAAAAAGCGGTATTGCCGAGTGCCGCCAAAAAGGACAAAACACCGCATCTGCCAATGCCGCGAAAAAGCCCCTTTCTTGATATGACCGATATTTACAACACGGTTGGCACTGCAGATGCCTGTGCAGAAAAGCTGATTAACAATCCTGAGGCATACGAGCTTTTTAAGGCACAGATAGCCTATCGCAGAGGTGAAATTGAAAAGGTTTATGACCGCGCACGTTACTTTCTTGATGCACATTCGGGCTTCTATGCAATAATGGGTGCAGGTATGCTTCTTTCACTTTGTGCTATCTGGCGAGGGGATATTTATCTTTGGAACGAGGCAAAGCGACACATTTGTGAAGCTCCCTGCGAAACACAGCAGGAGCGAGAGATAATTTCGCTGACTCTTGCCATTATAGACAGCTCTATTTACGATAACAAGGACTATCCGGAATGGTTCACCTCGGGAAATTTCGAGACACTTCCAAGCGAGGCACACCCTGCCGCAAAGGTGTTTTATGCCAAATATTTATATATGGCGGCATTTTCGATTGCCTCGGGACAGCTCGATGTTCAGGGAGTACAAGGTCTTGCGCTTATGAGGATGCTTCCGAACACACTCGAGCCGCTGGTAACACAGGCGGTCGTTGACAGGACAATTATTCCCGAAATATATCTCAGAATGTCGTGTGCGGTTGCGTATCACAATTCGGGGTTAAAAAGCAAAGCGATAACACATATGGACAAGGCAATCAAGCTGGCTCTTGCAGACAACATGTACGGTCTGTTGACAGAGTATATACGTCATTTTGACGGTCTGCTTGAGGAAAGAATCGCACTGCAGGACAAAAAAGCACTTGACAGAATTCTTGATCTTAATGACATTTATCGCTTTGGTTGGGCACGTCTTTCGGGGCAGGTCAAGAACAATTACGTTGCCACGAATCTGACCCCCAAGGAGCACGAGGTAGCCAAGCTCACTGCCTTTGGATTCGGCGTATCGGAAATTGCAAAATTCTTGCACGTTTCAGAATCCACGGTTAAGCAAACCATTGTCAGAGTTATCAACAAAACGGGAATTCAGGACAAGAGCGAGTTTTCTTACATAATATAAAATTGGTATATAGAAAAAGACCTTTCAAAAGAGAGGTCTTTTTTTGTTTGTTCGCATAAGCGAATATAATTTGATGTATAAATTGCGAATATGTTCGCTATTGCGAACGCGTCAAAATATCAAAATAATCATTAATTTTGCTCAAATTTCCTCAAAAATGCTATATTTTTGCAAAAAATACAAGCTAAAGCATCAATTTTTTGATAATTCAACGCTTTAAAAGATGTCCTGAAATGCTCATTTTCGGACAAAAAAATATGTCTTATTTTGGGGTGCTTCAGATGTGTACAGCTTTATAAAAATCTGCTAAAATTTATACATAAAACAATTATTGAAGGGAGGAGCCGAATGAGCAGAGCAAAAATTCGCGAGGGTGATCTCTATGGCATCTTTAAAATCGGGAATGAAAGATTTGAAGTCCGCTACGGATATTATTCCGAGTCAGACCGTTTTGGCAAATATAACGATCCGATTCCGATTTATCCCGACTTTTTAGAAAGTCCGCAATACAACTGCGAAGGTTTTCCGTTCGTAACCGAGATGCAGGACACCTGTGAGCATTTCAGCGGCAGCCTTCTCGTCGATATTTGCTGTGGCTGCTCCCATTTTGAAAAAGGGGATGACTTGATCGGTATTTGCCGATGCACAAAAAGAAACAAAAATTATAAAAGTGAAGGAGAATCGCTATGAAGCACATCATTGGTTATTTGATTTTCGTGTTACTCTTCTTTCTGATACTTTCAGCATTGTTTCACATCGGTCATCACGGATTGGCATAAAAACATTTATACACATAAAGGAGACAAATTATGAAAAAATTATTATTGCTTATTTTAACCTTGATTCTCGGTCTCAGCATTTGCGCAAACGCGGGAATCATTACGTTTGCTGCCGAGGGTGATACAGAATGTACGCACACCGACGGTAACGACAATTTTAATAATATTTGCGACAACTGTAAAGAATACCTCGGTACAGAAGAGCTTTCGTATGGCGAAAACACAGTTTTGATGACCGATTTTTACGAGCAACAAAAAAGTCTAATCAAATATGTTCCGGAAGAAAGCGGTCTTTATGTATTTTATTCGACCGGAACAGACAAAGACCCACGAGGTTATCTGTATAACTCAAATCTCGAACGAATATCTTTCAATGACGATTCTCAGTGGCTGCCTTACAGCCTTGATTTTGGATTCACAGCAGAGCTTGTTGCCGGAGAAACCTATTATTTAAGTGTATCAACTTCTCAATTGAACAACGAAGCTTTCGCAGAGCGAACTGTTATCGTGGAAAAGCACGTGACGCACATAGACGGTAATAATAACTATAACAATTTATGTGATATGTGTGAAGAATTTTTGTTGGATTACGAACTTGAATTGGGAGAGCACTCTGTAGTTGTTCTCAGCCGTAAGTACTCAGTCCAAATGTTTACTCCCGAAAACAGCGGAGCATATAAGTTTATTTTAACTGATGCAGAAAACAATCCGGACCTTTTAATATACAAACAAGATTTTTCAAATATAGTATATTCCACCCAAGAAACTGCAAACGGATCTGAATTAGTAGCGGATCTTACTGCGAATACACCATATTATTTGTTGGTTTGGAACCCTGCAAATAACGATATTGAACCAACTGTAAAAATCGAATCCCACGAGCACTCGTCCGATGTATTGACCTGCAAAGGTATGCTTTGTGATTGCGGATTGTATTATGGAGATGAAACGGGTGAGCACCGTTTGGGTGAGCAAACCTGCCAAGGATATGAGTGTATTGACTGCTATAAATTCTTTGGTGAGAAAAACGACAATCATGTAAATCTATCTGCTTGGCAAACCTGCCAAGGCTATCTTTGTTTGGGTTGCGATGAATACATTGGCGAAAAGGGTGAGCACAACCTTTCGACACAGCAATACTGTGCGGGTTACAGATGCGCTGATTGTTACGGATACTTTGGCGAGGGCACAGGACTTCACGAGGACGGAGCTGATTACAGTGCAAATATATGTGATGTGTGCGGTTTATATATCGGAACAGTTGACTTTTCAGTGGGAGATAACACACTTGATCTCATTGATGACAAACGTACCTACACAAAATTTGTTCCCGCGAACACTTCAACCTATAAGTTATCCGACACAGATGACACAAAATTCTATTTATGCATATATGATTCGGATTTACAACTATTAACCTCAAAGTACTTCATATATAACACAAACACATCTTTTTATTATGATTTTGAAGCAGGCACAACCTACTATTTTGGAATTGATCAATATAACAACTCGACAGCTGCAAAGCTGGAGATTGAACAGCACGAGCATTCGGGTGGTGAGCAGACTTGTATTGGTTATCATTGCAGCTGCGATATGTATTACGGCGAAGCAGACGAAACAGCTCACGAGTGGCATTCCGGTTGGTGCAGCCTGTGCTATATTACGTGCGAGCACGATTCTCCTCCGGTTTTCGTAAACTGTGTTGGAGCTGTTTGCGAATGCGGTTTTACTAATACCGACCTGACCGATCCCAACGTTCACATCTGGAATGACGGTCAATGCTTAGCTTGCAATACAATGTGCGAGCACGAAAGTGAGCCGACAAAGCATACATGTATTGGTTACTTGTGTGAATGCGGTCTTTTCTACGGCGACAATGGTGAAGAGCACAGTGACGGTGAAGACGAGCATATATATTTGTGTGATTACTGTGAGAAAGAATATTTAGGAGCAATTGATGTTTCAGTCGGAGAAAACATTGTTTCAAGAGAATTCCATGAATATATGTATGTAAGATTTGTTCCCACCGAAAGCGGAGTATACAAATTATACTCAACAAGTCAATACGATCCTTACATTATATCTTACGATAAGAATTTTAATCTAATAAAAGTCGCCGATGATGAAAATAGTCTCAATTTCGTGCTTTATATTGAGTTGACAGCAGGCGAAACCTACTATCTGGCACTTTATGATTATCGAGAAACTACGGAAATCCCCTTTACCATTACAACTCACGAGCATCCGGAAAATGATAATTTACCAACCTGTATGGGAGTTTTTTGCGAAGAGTGTGAATATTATTACGGTGAAACAGACGAGGACAATCACGTTTGGAGCTACGGTAATTGCGAATACCACACGGATATTGAATACCCCGATGATCTGGAATGTGAACACAGTTGGGATGACGGTGAATGTGAAACTTGCGGAGTTGTGCACGTGCACGAAAGCGTTGACAGTAACGGCTATTGCGAAGGTTGTGATGTAAAGTTCTATTTCAAGGTTGAAAGCAACGGAAAAGTCTATTATCACTATTCCTTTGACTCCCTTTATTCCACTTTGGAGGACGGGGACATTGTAACAATATACAGCGGTGCTGAATTAACAGACATTACGGAAATCGACAAAAAAATCACTATTGATTTGAACGGACACTGGTTTTATACGAGATATGGCCGCCCCTTGTATATATACGAAGAGGTAAAAATCATCGACACCTCGGACGACCACTCGGGTGTCGCCGATTTTGGTATATTCATTTATAACGAAAATGCCGCAATTGAAGGTGGAGCATTCAGATACATAGTATATGAGGTTGAAGGAGATTTTTCTATCGCTGACACAGTTGGTCCTTGCACTAAGTTTTATAATTGTTCCACCAACGAGATTATAGACGTATCGACTCTCAAAACAATATCCGATTGCTTTTACGTTGTAACCGACCACGCTGAAAAGTACATCTGCACGGGAGTTGTTTGTGACGATTGCGGTTTAGCTCTTGACGGAGAGGGTGATGCTGATAATCATAATTTTGAAAATTATGAGCTTTACGAAGATGCAAGCTGCATTAAAAACGCAACAGAGATTTCAACTTGCTCCTGGTGTAATGAGGAAACCGATGTGAGAGAGATTGAAAATACGATCGTTCCTCATAAGTGGACTCCTGCATACGGAGAAGGATATAAGAAGTGCGACACATGTCACAAAATTGTTGAAAACAAGATTTACAGCGGCGATTCCGCAAGAAATTTTGCGAACAAGGTTGTGAGCAGTGCCTATGATTACCTCAAGGATCTTGTTGTTGCATTTGTAGAGGATAAATTCGGATTCATCTTTGAATAAGCAATAAAATCAATTGCATTTTTCCTTGCGGGGAGGTTTCTTTAATAATTTGTTTCCTCCTCCCCGCATTTTCATAAATTTCCCCCGCGAAAGCGGGGGGATTTTTTTGCAAAATAAAACAAATTTTTCCATTCATATTTATTTTTCGATTGAGCAAAATAATATATTCACACAAATTTGCAAAATTGTACTTGGTCAATTGTGTACATTTGAAAGTAAGAATATTTGTTCAATATGCACAAAAAAATGCTTAATAATTTTAATCATATGTATATTTTTAATATTGTCAGTTATTTTTTTTATTTATATTAATGGGGAAAAATGATAATATATGGTTGAATAGTTGTATTCTTGTATCACAATTCAATTCTTAAAGGAAAGTGAAGGTGGTTTTAATGAACAATATGGTCAAAAAAATAGTGGTTGGAAACTTAAAAACTCATTTTTATGCGACTCGTGACGATATGGGCAGAGCTGCTGCTCAAGACGGCGGTGAGTTTATAGTTGAGCTATTAAAAAATAAAGATTATGTAAATATAATTTTCGCTGCGGCGCCAAGCCAGAATGAAACGTTAAAATATTTAATTGAATATCCCGGAATAGATTGGGCTCGTGTCAGAGCATTCCATATGGATGAATATGTTGGACTTGACAGTAGCGCTCCTCAGTGCTTTGGTAATTTCCTTAACAATGCGATCTTTTCAAAATTGCCTTTCAAGGAAGTGCATTACCTCAGCGAGTATAAGGACTCCGAAAGTATTTGCAGGGAGTATTCCGAACTATTAAAAAAGTATCCCGTTGATATCGTGTTCTTGGGAATAGGAGAAAACGCACATATTGCGTTTAACGATCCCCACGTTGCTGATTTCAATGACGAAGCACTTGTTAAGGTGGTTTCTCTTGATGAAACATGCCGTCAGCAGCAGGTCAACGACGGTTGCTTTGCTAAGATCGACGACGTACCCACTCACGCTGTAACTCTTACGGTTCCTGCATTGTGTGCTGCAAAAAAACTCATTTGCACAGTACCTGCAAGCACTAAAGCTAATGCGGTAGTAAAAACGATGTATGCTCCGATAGACGAGGCAGTACCCGCAACCATTATGAGATTACACGATGATGCTACTATGTACGTTGATGCAGATAGTGGAGCAAAGGCGATTTTTCAAACCTCGGTAATTACTGATGAGATAAGTCAGGATTTTGAGGTGGCTTGTCAGTTGGCGTCCCATTATGGATTGCAGGCGGTTGAGATAAGAAGTGTTTGGGAAACTGCTCCTGAAAAACTCACGAACGAGCAAATAGACCATATTAATTCAATAGTGCTGAAATACTCTCTCAAGATTTCTTGCATCTGCTCGGGAATTCTTAAATGCAAACAGGGAGAAGAGGATGATGAACAATTCATCGCTGCTACGGAAATTGCAAATAAGCTCAATTGCAAGATGATAAGAGGTTTTACTCATTTCAAGGATGAAGATTATTCCGAAGATATGCTTGTTGATAAGTTGAGAGCATATTCGGACATATTGCGTAAAAGCGGAATGTATATGGCCATCGAAAACGAGCCAAGCGTTAACGCTTCAAGCGGTGAAAAGCTTGCTCGCTTGCTTGAAAGGATTGACCGTGACAATATAGGTGCACTTTGGGATCCCGGTAACAATCTTTACGGCGAAAGTGAGGTCGCTTATCCCGATGGATATGATCACATTAAGAATCACATTATCCACGTACACCTTAAGGATGCAGTAAGAAACGAAGGCGAAACACAGGGTGTTGCATGGGGGAATGGAGAGCTTGACTGTGTAGGTCAGCTCGAAGGTCTTATAAAAAATGACTACAACGGATATATCGTGCTTGAACCTCACTATAAGAAAAACGGTGGAGCTATTGATAAGGAGCTTCTCTTAAGACCTTTCGGCTCTGCATTTTCGCAGGGTGGATACGAATCAACAGAGGAGTGTATAGTTAATCTTTTTGATACCGTTTCAAAAGCGATTAAAAGTGTAAAATGAAAAGAACAGTTATTACAAATGCAAAGATAATTATCGGTGATGATATCCTTCAAAACAAGGATATCGTCATCGAGGATGAAATAATTAAAGATATAGTTCCAAGCGGAACGGTTTTGGGCGAAATCGTTGATGCCGAAGGCAGATATCTTTCTGCGGGATTTGTTGATATTCACGTTCACGGAGGCGGCGGGGCCGATTTTATGGACGGTGCGGAAGGGTACATAGATGCTTGCAACAGTCATTCAATTCACGGCACAACTACAATAGTACCAACAACGATCTCTGCAGATTTTGAGCAAACAAAATTTGCTATTGAGCAATTCAATATTGCTAAACAAGATAAAAGAATTAAAATCCATATGCCGGGACTTCACCTTGAGGGACCTTACTTAAGCCCTGCAATGGCAGGAGCTATGAAGCCGGAGCTTCTCAAAGCACCGTGCGAGAGGGAGTATATGGCTTTGTACGAGGCATCACAAGGAAATATTCTCAGATGGACTGCAGCTCCCGAGCTTGAAGGAGCATTGGAGTTTGGAAGAGCAATGGCAGATAGAGGTGTTGTAATGTCAATGGGACATTCCGATGCTACCTACGATGACGTTAAGAGAGCGATTGATAACGGATATTCATTGGTAACGCATCTTTACAGCGCTTGCTCTTCAATAAAAAGAATAGGCGGTTTTAGGCACGCGGGAATTGTGGAATCTGCTTATTTGTTTGATGACCTTAATGTTGAGATCATTGCTGACGGATGTCACCTTCCAAATCAACTTTTAGAATTTGTGACGAAATTCAAAAAGACAGAGAACATTGCGCTTATCACGGATGCGATGCGTGCTGCGTGTCAGGACGTTGAATATTCGTTTTTGGGAAGCAAGGAGTCGCCACAACCAGTTGTTATTGAGGATGGAGTGGCGAAGCTTCTTGACAGGCAGGCGTTCGGAGGAAGTATAGCGACTACCGACAGATTGGTTCGCACTATGAAAAATGCGGGAATACCGCTTACAAAAGCAGTAAGGATGATGACGGAAACACCTGCGTCATTTTTAAAGCTTAAAAACGTTGGAAAGCTTCAAAATGGGTATTATGCAAATCTTGTTCTTTTTGATGACGATATCAACGTTGCAAAAGTAATGGTGAAAGGAGAGTTTATCAAATGATATGAAAAGTGTTTTGATAGGATGTGGAGTAATTTCAAACACACACACGGACGTGCTCTTGAAACTTGGTCAGGAGATTACGGCTGTTTGTGATATTGATTATGAAAAAGCTAAAAAGCATTGCGAAAAATTTGGGCTTAATTGCAAGATTTATCAAGATTACAAGGAAATGCTTGATAAGGAAAAGCCCGACGTTGCTCACGTTTTGACTCCCCATTATCTTCACTGTGAAATGGTTGTTGAAATACTTGGTAGAAATATTAATTGCCTTTGTGAAAAACCGTTGTTTATCAAAGAAAACGAATACGCTTTGATAAAAGAAGCGGTTGAAAAGAGCAATGCCACTTTGGGTGTTTGTTTTCAACACAGATATCTTAAGGTTAATCAATACATAAAAAATGCTGTTGAACGAGAGGGATTTGTTGGCGCATCGATAATGCTTGCGTGGCATAAGGATGAAGCTTATTATAAATCCGGAGATTGGAGAGGAAAATTTGAAACAGAGGGGGGTGCATTGCTCATCAATCAAGCAATTCACACTCTGGATCAGCTTTGTTGGATTGGCGGTGAACCGGATAAAATCTGTGCGAGTCTGACAACTCATACATTGGCGGATTTTATAGAAGCGGAAGATACTGCCGAGCTGTTTTTTGAGCACAAAAATGGTGCTGTTTCTCAAATATTTGCAACAAATTCTGCAGTTGCAAATTTCAATGGCTTGACTTGTTTGAAAACCAAAGATGCGACGTACGAGTACAACTCGAAATATATATATCGCAACAATGAAATCGTCAATATAGATGATGACAGTGTTAGTATTGATACAAAAGCTTATTGGGGATACGGTCATTAC
>JAZNWX010000243.1:0-3503 GCA_045593575.1 Eubacteriales bacterium
ACCGCTTGGCCTCCGACTTCCACCCCGGCGGAATTGCATCGCCACGATTGTGACCACTCTTAATTGCTTGAATAGTATACCACACAAATTTGAATTTGTCAACACCCTTTTTATAAAAAATGTTGACTTTTTTTGTTTTTGCAGTTACAATAGTAATACAAACGTTACTTTATTATATGTGGAAATACAAAAATTATGCTTAATAAATTTAATCCTATTACACAGGACACTCCGATTGTTTTTAACGAGGATGTATATTTGATTACTGATTCAGGCAAGGTTTTGGCAGGGCGGCAAGGTGGCGAGCCAATAAAGAATATATTCTCACTAACCCTCCCAAGCGAGCTTACATTTGTTTATGATAATATGTTCTTTGCCGGTCTGCAGCCCTTATTACTCATTGATTCGGACATAGGACCGATATTCATTGACGATTCGCTTTTTGGAAGCCATCGACTCCTTATTGCGATCATTCCTCATTTTAGCAGGGCGGAGGTTCTTGCGATAGTTAAGGAAAAGCTCAGCTCGATAGTTCTTGCAAGTCCGCTAATGAAGGAGGAGCTGAAATGGGATTATTCCATTTCTTTTGACACTTCTCACCAAGAATTTGCAGAGAGGTTAATAAACACGCATCGGGGTCCATTTTATTACCGTGTTCACGGCAGAACGAACGGAGATTTATCGATGATGATTTCTGAAGTAGTTTACGATTATTCCTCCTTTTGCGGATGTGAGCTGGAATTCAACGTACATAATATAGGTTTATTTGAAATGAAGAATGATCTGAGTACGGATGCTTTGATTTTTGCTTTGGTGAGTTTATTGTTTATTGCCAGGGAATACTCGACAAGCAGAAGAGCAAAAATGGATCTGTTCTTTGATGAAATGGGAATTTATTTTGAATTCGGCTTTGAGCTTGCAAGTGAGCACAGGGAAAAGCCACTCATAAAGGAATCTGAATTATTGAAGAATTTCAAGTTCTGGGCATCGTCCCGCTTGTTTGAATGTGATTACTATCAGAATAATAGGGCATTTGCCGTCAGGGGATTTCCTTGGTTCGTGCATCCCAATTCTGCCGACATCAAGGAGCCGAAAAAAGAATTTATTTACAATTTATAGTTGAAAGGAGTCAGATATGGCGAAATTAAGTGATGCATCCGTCAAGGTGCTCTCAGGCATAGGTCCTGCACGCGTAAAAGCATACGCAAAGCTTGGCGTTAATACTGTTTCTGACCTTATATATCATTTTCCGCGTGCTTATGAAAATCGCGGTGATATAAAGCTTTTGTCGGAATGTATCCCCGGCAACAAGGCGGCACTTGAAATGGTAGTTGGAACAGTGCCGAAAAAAACAATGATTCGTCGCGGAATGACTCTTTTGAAATTCACGGCATTTGACGAAAGCGGCACTTGTGAGATAACGTTTTATAATCAAAACTATCTTGCGGACAAGTTTCCGCTTGGTGCTTCGTTCCGATTCTACGGTCAGGTTGAAAAAGTGGGAAGACGGTATAAGATGAATTCCCCCGCATACGAGATGATTGTAGATGGTGAGGAGTTAAAACCACTTGTTCCCGTATATCCTCTCACAGAGGGAATATCAAAAAATCGAATTGCTGAAGATATTGAGGCGGCTATGAACGTACTTGCTCCCGAGCTTGAAGATTATTTGCCCGACGAGATAAGACGAAGATATAATCTTTGCACGTTGCCATTCGCACTTCGTTCGATACACGATCCCACTGACTACGAATCTGTAGCAAGAGCAAAGAAGAGACTTGTTTTTGATGAGTTTTTCACCTTTGCTCTCGGAATGACCTTAAGCGGTCAGAAGAGAAGGGAATACGGTGCCCCGATATGCGACAAAAATGATATAGATGAGCTTCTCTCTGCCTTTCCTTATCAGCTCACGGGCGATCAGCTGAAAGCAATTGAGGATATAAAGAAGGATATGGCAAAGGATACTCCAATGAGCAGAATTCTTGTTGGTGATGTTGGATGCGGAAAGACCGTATGTGCTATGGCGGCTATGTATGTAGCTGTCAAAAGCGGTCGACAGGCGGTGCTTATGGCACCGACTGAAATACTTGCACGTCAGCATTTCAGTGATATTGCTCCCATTTTTGAAAAACTCGGATTCAAAACGGAGCTGCTTGTGGGATCCCTTACTGCATCTCAGAAGAAGCGGGTGAGAGAATCTCTTATCAGCGAGGATGAGCTTCTCAGAACGAAGGTTGTTATAGGTACTCACGCACTTATTTCTGACGGTGTGGAATTTCACTCCGCAGGAGTACTTATTACGGACGAACAGCACCGATTCGGTGTGGGACAGAGGGCCACCCTCTCTAAAAAGGGCGAGAGGGCACACGTGCTTGTTATGAGTGCGACTCCCATCCCACGTTCGCTTGCATTAATAATGTACGGTGATCTTGATCTCTCAAAGATAAATGAAATGCCACGCGGAAGGCAAAGAGTCGATACCTTTGTTGTTGACGAGAGTTACCGTCCCCGACTAAATGCCTTTATTGAAAAGCAAATTGCAGAGGGCGGACAGGTATATATCGTTTGTCCCGCTGTTGAAGAAAGGGAAGAAGAGGACCTCGGTGAAATTGCACTTGCTGAATTTGGAACACAAAAGGAGGAAATGCCTCCTCTTAAAGCAGCAGTTCAATTTTCAGAGGAGCTTTCCAATGCTTTGCCCAATCTCAGAATCGAATTTCTTCACGGAAAAATGAAGGGGGCGGATAAGGATTACGTAATGAGTCGCTTTGCACAGGGCGAAACAGATGTTCTCGTTTCAACCACGGTAATTGAGGTTGGTGTAAACGTTCCACGTGCGACTCTTATGATAGTTGAAAACGCGGAAAGATTTGGTCTTGCACAGCTTCATCAGCTTCGCGGACGTGTTGGTCGTGGAAGCAAAAAATCATATTGTGTTCTTGTTTCAGACAGCAAGGGAGAAAATGCCAAAGAGCGTCTTGAAACTATGAAAAAAGAATATGATGGATTCAAAATCGCAGAAAAAGATCTTGTTTTGCGTGGACCCGGTGACTTTATCAAGGGCTCGGGCGATCCACTTATACGACAGAGTGGCGGACTCAAGTTCAAATTGGCGGATATGAGTGAGGATGCGGGTGTGCTTTCCGATGCCTATGAGGCAGCAAGAGAGCTTATTGAGAAATCTCCTGACCTTTCGGATAACGAAAATCTCAGAAGAATGATAGCAAAAATGTTCTCAATAGATGCACATTCGCTTAATTGATAAAAAATAATGACAAAAAATGAATAAATTAGTGAATAATTTATCTTTTTTATGAATATTATACTAAAAAACAAAAGAAAAATCAAGAGGTAGGACAAAAAAGTGCTCATAAAAGTCATCGACATTATCTGCAATATCTATCACGTGGCTTTCTAACCTTAATGAGGTCCTTTACCTGCTCAAGCTCTTCCGTTTTCACGTAGCATCTTTCAATTTTCCAACCGTTCTTACCGCCGCGTTC
>JAZNWX010000244.1:0-6701 GCA_045593575.1 Eubacteriales bacterium
AGAGCATCAACATAAGAAGCAAGTGCTGCAATACCGTCTTCAGCCTGATTCATTCTCTTTGTTCCTTCAAATGCGAAGGGCTTAGTAACGATACCAACAGTAAGAATATCAAGCTCTTTAGCTATACGAGCAACAACGGGAGCTGCACCTGTACCTGTGCCACCGCCCATACCTGCAGTAATAAAGCACATATCTGCACCTGTGAGAATTGCCTTGATCTCTTCAACTGATTCTTCTGCAGATCTTGTTCCGATAACGGGATTAGCACCAGCGCCAAAGCCCTTTGTTACCTTTTCACCAATTACAAGCTGAACAGAAGCATCGTTTCTCTTAAGTGCCTGTCTGTCTGTATTGATAGCAATAAATTCAACACCCTTAACCTGATTGTTGATCATACGGTTAACAGCATTGTTTCCGCCGCCACCGACACCAATAACCTTAATATTAACGCCTGAGCTAAAGCTATCATCGTGTTCAAAAATCATTATAATATCCTCCAAATTTCACAAAAATATATAGAAGTTCGTCCTTACTATATATAATAATATATTTTTGCAATATTTGCAAGAGTTTTTTTGCTTTTTTTATTAAAATTTTTCGTTATTTTTGGCAAAAATCAAATTCAAGGCGAATTTTTTCATCATTTACATATTGCAAAGCTACTTTTTTCTTATTGGTAACATTAATTACAGCATTCTTTTCATTCTCAAAGCTATCTCTTAAGCAAACCTTAAACGCAGCATCTATCTTTTCTGAAATATCCGTCATCGCACCAATTACGAATTTATACTTCTTGCCAACTACAAATGAATTGTTGTATTTGTGCGATACGTCAACAATATTCAAATTCTGATAAAAGCCGTATTCCTTAATATGCTCAATAAGATCACTTGCTCTTTTCGTATCCTCACTCTGATAGATTGCACCGATTTCGCCCTCTGCTGATTTTTCAAGCTTTATGAACACTCCGGAAAACTGCTCATAATCAGCTGCTTGTTCAATAATTTCAAGAATCTCGAAATTGCCGTTCACATAACAGTACCCGTTCGTGTGAGGAATAAGATAAATATCCTCATATTCTTCAATTTCGATTTTCACTCTGTTGGGAAAATATGAGTTTATCTTAACACTCTTTAAATATGGCAATTCCGACAGAATAGTATTCTCTGCCTTCTGCTCGTTTAAATAATAGAGCCGTGCCCCTTTTTTAATTCCGGACACCTCGATTATGCGTGAATAGTCATATCTGCTGTCTCCGACAACCTCAATTTCACTCACAGAAAAAAACAGCAAAGCAACGGACGTTATCAGAGCAAGAACCATAAGAACTGCAAGAGTAATACACAAAACAAAAATTATCTTGCTTGTTTTTCTATGCTTGCTTTTTATTTCGTTTTTATTTGTTTTATCTTCCATATCATTTTTTTGTGAGCTTGATTATCTCATCATAAATTACTTTGTTTGCATCAGTATTTGCGAACTGAACGATATTACGGCTAAGCTCTTCTCTCTTACTTCTGTCCTTTACAAGAGTGTTTACAGCATTAGCAAACACCTCGTCATCAAGATTCTTTTCTTCAATCAAAACAGTTGCCCCGGCATCTGCAAGTACCTTTGCGTTCTTGTATTGGTGATTATCAACAACGTTTGGAGAAGGAATAATGATCGATGCCTTTTTCATCATCGCAAGCTCGGATATGGTCATAGCACCTGCTCGGCAAATGATAATATCAGCCGCACTCATTCTGACGTGCATATCGTGGATATATTCCATCATAGAAAGATTTTTGCAATCTTCAAGTCCGGCTTCCTTATAGAGCTGTGAAAACTCACTGTAGTACATTCTTCCTGTGGCAAGATGACAAATAACCTTACTGTCATTTCTTGCGTGATTTTTCATATATGCAAATACTATTTCATTCATTCTTTGTGCACCAAGACTGCCTCCAAATGCAAGAACGTAGGTTTCGTCCTCCTTTATTCCAAGCACTTTTCTCGCTTCTGAATAATCAAGTCCGCCAAATCCACCGCGAATGGGATTTCCAACGTGCATAACCTTTTCTTTGTTCTTAACGTAGTTTTCGGTATCCTTGAAGTTCACAAGAATTCTGTCAAGTGAGCCCTGAAGCTGCTTAATTGCAAGTCCGGGACGGGCATTGGATTCGTGAGCAACGGTGGGAATTCCCATCTTTGCTGCAACCTTGAGTGCGGGCCAACAAACGTATCCACCCGTACCAATAACAATATCGGGTTTAAATTCCTTGATTATTTTCTTCGCCTCAAACTGAGATGTTATAGTCAGCATAACCGCCTTGATATTTTTCGGAGAAAGCGAACGGCTGATACCCATAATATTTACGTGATGAAGCTTATATCCCTCTTTGGTAACGAGAGTGTTTTCAAGTCCACGGGCTGTTCCAACAAACTCGATTTCCGCGTTTGGAATGTTATTCTTTATTGTATTTGCAATGGCGATAGCAGGATTGATATGTCCCGCCGTTCCGCCGCCTGTCATTAAAACTCTCATTTTACGTTCCCTTCTTATTTTTTCTTAACTGTACTGAACCGTGAAACGGAAAGAATAATTCCCATTTCGAAAATTTGCAATGCCAATGATGTACCTCCCGAGCTGAAGAACGGAAGAGAGATGCCCGTATTGGGCATTGAGTTTGTTACAACCGCAATATTCATCGCTGTTTGAAGTGCCACTTTAAAAGTGAGTCCAAATACCAAAAGCGAAGTATATTTATCGGGAGCTCTGGCTGCAATTTTGAATCCGCGAATAACGAGAAGTGTAAAAAGGATAATGAGAAGTGCTGCACCGAAAAATCCAAGCTCTTCGCAAATGATGGTAAAAATAAAGTCGTTTTGCGGCTGAGAAACGTATCCGTGCTTCTGTCGGCTGTTTCCGAGACCTACTCCGAAAAATCCACCCGATCCAATTGCATAAAGCCCCTGAAGTGTCTGCCAAGCAGAGCCAAGCGGATCAACCTTGTCAATATTTATCCAGGTATTAACTCTATCCTGTGCATAAGATGACACTAAAATCAGTAAGCATCCTGCCACAGCGATAGCACCGATAATCATAAATATCCATTTCGTGCGTGTTCCGCCCATATACATCACGGCAATTCCTATCATACCGATAATCATAAGTCCCGAAATGTGCTTTTCAAGCATAACGAGCACGCAAATAACACCAAAAATACAAGCGGGATAAAATACACCGTATTTAAAATCGGAATTTTTACCTTTAAGGGTGGTTATCTGCTTATCGTACTTCGCCATATAAAAGGCAAGCATCATAACAACACCCGTTTTGGCTATTTCAGAAGGCTGAATTGTAATTATTCCAAGATCAATCCATCTTTGGGCACCGCCCGCACTCCAGCTGAATATGGGAAGCAGAACAAGCAAAAGCAAGAATATTGACCCAACGTAAGCAACGGTGCCAAAGCACTTCCAAAACCAAGGACGTGCATAGATAACAAACGGAACGGTAATTGCTATTGCCGCTATTGCGAAGAATATGTAACGAATAATAAAATAGGAGCTGTCACCGTATTTTTGCTCGGCATATACATAGCTTGCACTGTATGACATAACTGCTCCAAAACAAAGCAAAAGGATTACATAAATCAGAAAACGCGTATCCACACCGTTTCTATATATAACGCTTTCGTTTTCTTCCTTGTTCGAGGAAGCGTGATCGGGCGTGATTGACCTGTGAAATGCCTCGTCGTTAGCATAGGTTCTCTCACGCCTTCTCTCCATATATTCATTTATTACGTCTTTAACACTGTTTTTATCGGAAGTCGTAGGGGAGCTTGTTTTTTTCTCATTTTTCATACCCTTACCTCCAAGTTAATTAAAAAATTCCGAAATATGCTAAAGTACAAAATACAGCTGTTACAAGTGAGAAAACGATTACTATCTTTATCTCACTCCAACCGCACTGTTCAAAGTGATGGTGTATGGGGGCCATCTTGAATACTCTTATCTTTCTTCCGGAAAGCTTGAAAACACCAACCTGAATAATGTCAGATGCAGCTTCTATAAGATAGATTATTCCGATAAGGAATATTATCATTGGCTCGTCAAGAACAAAGGTTGCACCGACAACAAGACCGCCAAGGAACAATGATCCCGTATCCCCCATAAACACTCTTGCGGGATAGAAATTGTAAATCAAAAATCCTGCAGTTGCACCAACAAGAGCAGCACCGATAAGGGCAAGAATTCTTATTCCGTGCGTAAAACCTACGACACTGAAGAAAATACCGACCACCAACGTGACAGAGCTTGCAAGTCCATCAATACCGTCGGTAAGATTTACACTGTTTACAAATCCAATAATGAGAACGAACGCAAATACGTAGTAAAACGCACCGAGATCAAGCAAAACACTTGTGAAAGGAATATGAAGTTCAGTATTGATATTACCCGTAAAGCCCATTGCCGCAAGGTAAATAACGGCAACAAGCGATTGAAGAACTATCTTCTGCTTTGCAGTAAAGCCCTCGTTCTGCTTCTTAACGAGCTTTGTATAATCGTCAAAAAATCCGATCATACCGTTGAGTGTGGCAAGTCCCAAAGCGAGTGCCAAAGGAATAAGCTCCTTTGCCTCACCGTTAACTGCGATAACAACGGACATTACCGCCATAACTGCCAATATTGCCATAATAAAGCAGATGCCTCCCATTGTGGGAGTACCTGCTTTATTTTTATGCCAACGCGGTCCGATTTCAAGTATTCTCTGCCCAACTTTGTGGCTTTGAAGAATTGGAATTATGAGTTTTTCAAGTAAAACTGTCAAAAGAAATATCGCAAGAGCGACTGAAATAAACTCTATATGCATTTTATTAACCTCGTATATTATGCAAGCTGACCTTTAACGTAATTGAGCACGTTCTCTGCCTGAAGTCCGCGACTTGCCTTAACAAGAAGAACGTCTCCTTTTTTGAGAATACCGAGAAGCTTTTTTGCAACCTCCTCTGCATCTGTCTTAGGGCTTCTGAATATCTGCTTTTCACTCATACCGTTTTTAATGGCACCGTTTGCAAGATTTTCGGATGAAAGCTCACCGTATGTGAAAAGATAATCTGCCTTTTTCTCTGCAAGATATGAACCAACTCCTGCGTGAAGAGTTGCTGTAGTTGCTCCAAGCTCTCTCATATCACCAAGGAGTGCGATCATTCTGCCACCCTTGATTTTAGCTGTATCACCAAGAACGTTGATTGCAGCATTCATCGACTCGGGACTTGCATTGTAGCAGTCCTCGATAATTGTGATTCCACCGAGCGTATAGATGTTCTGACGCATTTTTGCCGCACGGTAGGAAAGGAGTCCTGCTCTGATTTCTGCCTCAGCCATATGCATCTTGATGCCTACGGAGAAAGCCACCATAGCATTATAAACGTTATGTGAGCCGGCTATACTGATTTCTATATTTTTGAATTCACCTGCAGGAGTTCTCATATCAAAAACAAGACCCTCCTCGGTGCTTCTTATATTACTTGCGAAATAGTCACATTCTTCATTCTTCATACCGAAATAAAGAACATTATATCTTTCGCTCTCGTGTCCCTGAAGCAAGGGCTCGTCGCCATTTAAGAAGAGCGTACCACCGTCTTTAAGACCTGCTGTAATTTCCATTTTTGCACGGCGGATGTTTTCTCTTGATCCAAGTGCTTCAAGATGTGAAGAACCGATGTTTGTGATAACTGCAACGTCGGGCTTAGCTGCTTCGCTCATATATTCGATTTCACCAAGACCACTCATACCCATCTCGAAAACTGCCGCATCATTGTGCTGGCTGAGCTCGAGCATACTCATGGGCATACCTATGGTGGAATTGAAATTGCCCTCTGTCTTATAGAGATTGAATTTTCTGTCAAGAACAGCAGAAAGAAATTCCTTTGTTGTTGTCTTGCCCACAGATCCTGTAACTGCAACCGTCTTTACATCAACCTGAGATTTAACGTATTGTGCAATATCACGGATAGCACGGATTGAATCCTGAACGATGATTATCGCAACGCCCTTAACATCAAGGGGTACTCTTTCTGCGATAACACAGCGGCATCCTGCTTTCACTACGTTGGAAATATATGAATGTCCGTCAACTCTTTCGCCTCTTATAGCAACAAACATAGATGTGTTGTCTGCCTCGCGTGAATCGGTACAAACAGTTTCAAAAAGAACCTTGTGCTCACATCCTGCACTGTATAAAGTTCCGTTACAAATCTCTGCAACCTTATCAGCACTAAGACGACCAAGTCCCAATTTAATCTTCATTGTTCATACACTTCCTTTCGTAATATTTTTTATATGCTTCATATAAGATTTTTCGCTCATCAAAAGGGATTCTTCCCTTCGAGCTTATCTCGTAATTCTCGTGTCCTTTGCCCGCAAGAAGAATTATATCTCCCCACTCGGCAGTTGCTATCGCATATTCGATAGCTTTTTTTCTGTCAGGAATTACAGCAAAGTTATTTGATTCCTTCATTCCCTCAAGAATACCGTTTATTATTAAATTCGGCTTTTCGCTTCGCGGATTATCACCTGTGATTATCACAAAATCTGCATTTTTTGAAGCAATTTTGCCCATTATTTTTCGTTTTTCTTTTTCCCTGTCGCCGCCGCATCCAAAGAGCAAAACCACTCTCTGATTTTCCTTTTTGAAGCCGTTGACCGTATCT
>JAZNWX010000245.1:0-3169 GCA_045593575.1 Eubacteriales bacterium
AATATTATTATAGATAAATATGTTTATAAATAAAAGGCAGTTATGAAATTTACTAATTTGGTTATTTTACTGTTGAGCATTTGCCTGTTTTTGCCCGCTTGTAATTCCGAAACGGATGGGCGATATACGGGAATTCTTGCCAATGAAGATGTGGTTTCATCAATAAGGCAGGATATAGCGGATAAAGAGAATTCTTTGTTGGCAAATAAAGACCACGTTTTCTGGAGCGAATCAGGAACTCTTTGGCATAAAAATCCCAAATGCTCATATCTTGCAAACTCTGAAACGGTTCTTCACGGAACAGAGGAGGAGGCAAAGCTCGAGGGCAAGGTAAAGGGCTGTTCAAGATGCTCGTTTGCAACGCTTGACAGCTACTATGACTCACTTGGCAAAAATGAATATAAAACGGGTGATGTGTTTTTCACAAGGAGTGGCGAAAAATGGCACACCGATATAAATTGCAGTGAGATTGTCGGTGCGGAAAAAATCTATTTTGCTGATGAAGAAACCGCAAGACTGCTTGGTAAGAATGCCGCCTGTACAGAATGTGAAGATTAATTTTAAGTCCATATACTAAGATCGGAGGAATAATATGATTATCAGACTCGCGGAAAAAAAGGATATTGACAGAATAATGCAAATAATAGCCGATGCAAGAGAGAGCATCGGACGTCTTGGTATTGACCAATGGCAATATGGTTATCCCACAAGAGATATTGTCAAGGAGGATATATTGCTTGAACGCGGCTTCGTGGTGATTGAAGACGGAGAGATTTGTGCAACCTTTGCACTTATATTCAACGGCGAGCCGACATATAAGAAGATATATTGCGGTGCTTGGCTTGGTGAGGGTGATTATCTTGCTTTACATAGAATCGCTATCGAAAGCTCACATCGCGGTAAGGGCGTGGCAGAGCAGGTCATCAAATTCCTTGCAGAGTATTCAAAAGAAAACGGATATTCAAGTATACGTGTTGATACTCATCAGGGCAACCTTCCGATGAGAAGAATGCTTGAAAAGAACGGATTTGAGTATTGCGGAACGATACGCCTGCTTGACGGACAAGAGAGAGTAGCATACGAAAAAGTAGTTTAAGGTATATTATGGCAGAAAAGAATTCGATTAAGATAATTTCTCAAAACAAAAAAGCATATCACGACTATTTTGTTGAGGAGAAATATGAGGCGGGTGTTGAGCTTTTCGGAACAGAGGTAAAAAGCATCCGTGCAGGTAAGGTAAATATAAAAGAGTCCTACTGCGACATCAAGGACGGCGAGATTTTTGTGGTGGGTATGCACATAAGCCCATACGAGCAGGGAAATATCTACAATAAGGATCCCCTGCGTCAGAAGAAGCTGTTGCTTCATAAAAGAGAGATTTTAAAGCTCTTCGGTCTTGTTGCACAAAAGGGATATACACTTGTTCCGCTGCAGGTTTACCTTTCAAATTCAAGGGTAAAGATTGAAATCGGGCTTTGCCGAGGCAAAAAGCTCTACGACAAGCGTGACGATATGGCACGCAACGATGCAAGACGCGATATGGAGCGTGCATTCAAATCACATAACGATTAAAGTGGGTAAATGAAATGAACATCAGCTTCGATAATCAAAAATATATTGAGTTACAGTCAAAGTACATCAAAGACAGAATTGAAAAATTCGGCGGCAAGCTTTATCTTGAGTTTGGCGGCAAGCTCTTTGACGATTATCACGCAGCCAGAGTTCTTCCGGGATTTATGCCCGATTCAAAGCTTCGGATGCTGCTTCAGCTTAAGGACAGAGCTGAGATTGTAATTGTTGTAAACACCGATGATATTGAAAAGAATAAAATCCGAGGAGATCTTGGAATTACTTATGACCTTGACGTTCTTCGTCTTATTGATGCATTTCGCAACGTAGGACTTTACGTTGGCAGCGTGGTTCTTACGCGCTTCGAGTCAGCACATCCGTCAGTTGCGAAGTTTGAGCGCAAGATTTGCGAGCAGGGTATAAAGGTACACCATCACTATACAATAGATGGCTACCCCTCAAACGTTGCAAAAATAGTCAGCGATGAGGGTTACGGAAAGAATGAGTATATCGAAACCGAAAGGGAGCTTGTTATTGTTACGGGCCCTGGGCCGGGAAGTGGAAAGATGGCGGTTTGCCTTTCTCAGCTATACAATGATAATAAGAAGGGAATTAAGGCAGGATATGCCAAGTTTGAGACATTCCCAATATGGAATAAACCGCTTCGTCACCCCGTAAATCTTGCTTATGAGGCGGCAACTGCCGATCTTAATGACGTCAATATGATAGATCCGTATCATCTTGAAAAATATGGCGAGCTTGCTGTCAATTACAACCGTGACGTTGAAGTTTTTCCTGTTCTTGATGCTATTTTCAAGGGCATTTATGACGGCAATTCCCCCTATTTTTCGCCCACGGATATGGGTGTTAATATGGTTGGTAACTGTATTGTCAGCGATGACGATGTAATCGATGCTTCAAAACGTGAGATCGTTCGACGTTACTATGATGCACTTTGTACTTGCAGAGATGACGATACCGAGAAGAATAGAAATACCGTTCAAAAAATCGAACTTCTGATGCAGCAGGCGGGTATTTCCAAGGACTATAGAAAAGTAGTGTCGGCGGCAAAGGAGAAAAGCTGTGAAACAGGTGTTCCTGCGGCAGCCATAGAGCTTTCTGACGGAAGAATCATCACAGGTAAATCAACCGAGCTTCTTGAAAGTGTGTCTGCAATGCTTTTGAATGCATTGAAGGAGATCACATCCATTCCCGATGAGATACATCTTCTTGCCCCCGAGGTTATTGAGCCGGTGCAAAAGCTGAAATGTCAGTATCTTTCAAGAACGTATAAAAAATTGAACGTAAATGAAATACTTATCGCACTTTCAATTTCCGCACATACCTCCGCAACTGCGGCATACGTACTAAAGCATCTTCCGTTGCTTGCGGGATGTGATATGCACTCAACCGTAATGTTGCCGAGTGCCGATATGGAGGTTTTGAAAAAGCTGGGACTCAACGTGAGCTGCGAGCCCAAATATCAGATAAAAGAAATTTTCATCAGTTAATAAAAGCAAAAAAAATCATCTGCAGAAGCAGATTATTTTTTTGCTTTTTTGTCAAGAAATGAGGATTATTCTGTGTTTTTGTTCAGATG
>JAZNWX010000246.1:0-1738 GCA_045593575.1 Eubacteriales bacterium
AAGTGTCATTCCGGAGCAAATCGCCACGAGATTCTATCACTCCGTTCCAGAATGACAAACGTGGCGATTTAGCGATAGAATCTCGGCTGGGTTCCCTCCGGAATGACAATGAGCGAGGGTAAACTGCCCGACAAACCCCAATTTACAATCAAAAAAGCATCTCTTTTGAGATGCTTTTAGTCAATCAATTTAAATTTATCAAGCAGTGCAAGTGCTGAAAGTACACCGTCATAGGCACTTGTGATTATCCCGCCCGCGTATCCGGCTCCTTCGCCGGAAGGATAGATGTGAGGACGTCCTAATGCCTCTCTTGTCTTCTCATTTCGAAGAATTCGCACAGGTGAGGTAGTTCTCGTTTCGGGGCCTGTGAGTATTGCATCGGGTACAAAGAAGCCGGGCATCCATTCGTCAAAATCACGGAATGACTCGGCAAGTGATGACGTTATATATTCAGGTAAATATGCCTTTGGTGAAACGGGGAGCGTATCCATCGGATATGATGGCTTTACGCATAAATTCTTACCGTCGGGTATTTTATCCTTATAGACATCTTCCATTTTGGCAATCGGAGCTTTATAGCTTTCGCCTGTGATCCTGAAAGCTTTTTGCTCAATCGCACGTTGAAACTCAATGCCTGCAAGAGGATCATCGGAGCTGAAATCCTCGGGAGTAACCGAAACAAGCAGGGCAGAGTTTGAATTGTCGGCATTTCGATCAAAAACACTCATTCCGTTTGTCACAATACTGCCCGCCTCACTTGTCGCAGGAACAACCGTGCCACCCGGGCACATACAAAAGCTATAAACGCTTCTTCCGTTTTTGAGATGTGTTACAAGGTGATATGCAGCTGTTTCAAGCGAGGAATCGTGATCCTTGCCATATATCAGATCGTTGATGTATTCTCGGGGATGTTCGATTCTCATTCCAACACCAAATCCCTTGGCGACCATAGCAAAGCCCTCTGAATACAGGTTTTGGATGGTATCGCGTGCACTGTGACCTATTGCCAGAATTACGTCAGAGCAGGGGATAATATTTTCGCTTCCGTCTTTAATATACTTGATTGCGGAAAGATTTCCGTTTGAGTAAACGAAATCGGTGAATTTAGCTCCAAAAATAAAGCTGCCGCCGTTATCAATTATTTTTTTGCGAATGTTTTTGACTATATCTCCGAGCTTGTCCGTGCCGAGATGGGCAGTTGCGGAATAAGATATATCTGCGGTGGCACCTGCGGCAATAAATTCGTCAAGTATCTTTTGCTTGCAGGCATTTTTTGAGCCCACTTTCAGCTTTCCGTCAGAATATGTGCCTGCTCCGCCCTCGCCAAACTGAACGTTACATTCGGAATTGAGAATACCGAGCTTTATGAATTTTTCGACCTCTTTTTCTCGCTCGTCAATGGGCAATCCCCGTTCAAGAATCACAGGATTTGCCCCCGCCTCTGCCAAAATCAAAGCGGCAAAGAGCCCGCAAGGACCGGCCCCAACAACTACGGGGGAAAGTGAAGTGGTGTCGTACTTTCCATATGTAAAGCTGAGAGAGGGAACCTCGCTCGCCACTTTTTTGCGGAGCTTGAATTTTTCCTCAAGCTCGGCATCAAAGCAAATGCCGATCGCTGCCTTATAGCAAATATTCGATTTGTCAGTCAGGTCGAGCGAAAGCTTCAGGATTTCGTAATGTTTAATATCGCTGTTTTCTATCGGAAAAACAGAACATATTTTGAATTTTATGTAATTTT
>JAZNWX010000247.1:0-1766 GCA_045593575.1 Eubacteriales bacterium
CTTTTTCTTTTGGGCCTTTTTCCTCAAAAGAAAAAGCGTCTATCAAGTATTGATATCAAAAGTCTTTAGCCGCTTTTCTTTGGCGAAAGGAGCCGCAAAGAAAAGCTAACAAAAGAAACGGCGAGATGCGCTCGTGCCGCGCGGGCACCACCTTTGAAAAGGTGGACGAAACAATCATTTGGTTTGTGCGAACAACTCACAGATAAATCAAAATTTGAAATAAAAAAAGAAAGGAAATAAAAATATGGCACACATTATTCAGAATGTAGAAGAATTTGATGCTCTCTTGAAGGGCGATAAGGACGTTCTTGTTGACTTTTTTGCAACTTGGTGCGGTCCTTGCAAAATGTTTGCTCCCACATTTGACGAATTCGCAGGTGAACACAGCGAGCTTGAATGTGTAAAAATTGACGTTGATATTTGCGGTGAAATCGCAAGAAGATATGGCATTATGAGTATTCCCACAATCATTCTCTTTAAGAACGGTGAGCCCGTAAAGAAAAACGTTGGAACACTCGACCTTGAGGAGCTTGAGGACTTCGCTCTTTAATTCCAGGAGGTAATTATGAAAGGTGTACTTATTGGCATTGCGATATTTCTTGCAGTAATTCTTGTCGCAGTGCTTGGTTTTAAGCTCTATGATTACATAGGAGCAGCTGAATTTTACAACAATTCAGAGGCAGTATTTGAAACTCCCGGTGTTGCAGATTCCAACTTCGTACCTCAGGGTATGACTTACATACCCGAAAGCGACACGTTCCTTTTCACAGGATATATGGGCAAGCCCATTATAGGTAGTCTTGGAGATGACGTTGCTGCACGTGTTTATGTTCGCAAATCTAATGGTGATGTAACCTTTACACGTCTGCTCAACGCGGACGGAACACCCTACACCGACCACACGGGCGGTATGGAGTATTTTGGTGACTACGTTTACATAACAGGTGAGGATAGCCACGGGCTTGACGTATTCCTTGCAGATGATATTCTTTCAGGCAAGGAAGAAACAAGAATGCTTGGCACGGTTAAGACATATAACTCTCCCGCACACTGTTACGTTTATGAATTTGAGGGTCAAAAATATATAATCGCAGGTTCATATCACAAGGATGAAACCGTTTACGAAACTCCCGAGCACGAGAGAATCACAACTCCCTCAGGGGAGAATAATACATCCGTTATGACTGTATTCTGGCTCGATGAAACTCAGGAATTCGGAATCAATCCCACTCCTTGTGCCATCATTTCCGCAAGAGAAATGATTCAGGGTATCTGCATTACTCCCGATGGACAGATGGTTATCTCATCCTCTTGGGGACTTGCGACATCAAATTTGTTCTTCTATGATCTTTCAAAGGTTCAGTGTCAGAAGAGTTATATCTATGAGGGAACAATAGCTTACGGTGACCTTGAGGACGAGAATGCAGAAAAGACATACGAGGATTTCAGCTTTGTAGTTCCTTGCTACTTTGTAGATGACACCTGCCTGGTTGATACGGTAGTTGCTCCACCCATGAGTGAGGAGCTTGTCTGCCTTGACGGAAGAATTATCGTATTCTGCGAATCGGCTTGTAACAAGTATATGTTCGGCAAACTCACAACGGGCTTTAAGACATACGGATATAAATACGATACACTTGATTAATAGAATTAAAACAAAAATTCCACGGCTTGCCGTGGAATTTTTTGTTGCGGGGGAGTATTGACCGATAAATTGGGGTTTATAGGGTAGTTTACCCTCGCCCGTTGTCATTCTGGAGGGAACC
>JAZNWX010000248.1:0-3073 GCA_045593575.1 Eubacteriales bacterium
TGAAGAGTTTTCTCCCGATGTGCAACAGTTTGCTATATATAAACGTACAATTCAAGGCTGCTCTGAAAAAACTGTAAATGAATATATGCTTGATCTTCGCACGTTTTTTCGTTACCTTCTGGCTGTTGAGCGAAAAATTGATATTGAATCAGAGGACTTTATCAATATTGACGTAACTTCAATTGACGCAAAGTATCTCTCAAAGGTTAAAACCGAGCAGATATATGAGTTTCTTTTCTACACCGGTGACACCCGAAAAAATATGTGGAGTGCTAAAGCAAGAAAGCTCTCTGCCATAAAGGGTATTTATAAATTCTTTACAGTTAAGAGAAACTATTTTGAAGAAAATCCCGCTATAAATATAGAATCTCCCAAGCCCAAAAAGGCATTGCCAAAATTCTTGACTCTTGAAGAATCCATTATGCTTCTGCAAGCAATCTTAGACGATCCCGAGTCAAACACCAAGGAGAGAGATTATTGTATCGTTACCCTGTTCCTCAATTGCGGAATGCGTCTTTCTGAGCTCTGCGGAATCAATCTCAATGACATCGACCGTGAGCTTCGTTCCCTTAGAGTTCTCGGTAAAGGTAACAAAGAACGTATCATTTATCTCAATGAATCCTGCAGAAACGTGCTTCACGATTACCTTGAGATAAGATTGAGTCCAAAATACGAAAACGTGCAGACAAAAGCACTGTTTCTGAGTCGCCTTAACAAGAGAATCAGCACAAAAACCGTTCAATGGATGGTTTACAAATATCTTGATCTTGCCGGTCTTGAGGCTAAGCACTACTCCGTCCACAAGCTCCGTCACACCGCTGCAACGCTTATGTATCAAAGCGGTAACGTTGACGTGCGAGTTCTGAAGGATATTCTTGGTCACGAGCAGCTCAATACAACTCAGATTTATACGCACGTTTCAAATGAGAATATGAGAAATGCTATGGAGCAAAATCCATTGGCAAAGATTAAAAAAGATGATTAATAAAAAACCGTGTTGATTATTCAACACGGTTTTTCTTTTTGAACTCAAATTGAGATAATATAACAGCCAAAAATATCATTCCTGCACCGATATACTCTCTTGTACCTAATTCTTTACCCAATATAATAACTGCTCCCAAAAGGCCAAAAACAGACTCGAGGGACAGTATTAACGATGCCGCAGCGGGATGAACATTTCTCTGTCCTATAACCTGCAAGGTATACGCGATCCCACTCGAGCATATACCAAGATATAAAAACGGCCCAATGTGTGTTGTGATACTAATCCAATCAATGGGAGATTCAAAAGCAAAGGCACCTGCAGCACTTACCAAAAATGCAAAAAAGAATTGCAGGCACGACATTCGTATGCAATCGCATTTCGGTGCATAATGGTCAATTGCCAGAATCTGCACAGGGTAAATAACTGCACTGATAATAATCCACACGTCAGAAATGACAATGCCGAAATCTTCCTTGATACAAAGATAATAAAATCCTATAACTGCGATAACAATTGCTATCCACACGTTTGCCTTGGCTCTTTTTTTCAAAAAAAGTGCATATATAGGTACTAAAACAACGTACAATGCTGTAATAAATGCTGCCTTTCCGCCTGAAGTTCCTTCACTTATTCCCTTTTGCTGAAATACGGAGGCAATTGATACAATAGTTCCCGTCAGGGCTCCCGCAATAATTTCGGATTTGGTAAAATCCAACCTTTTTTTGCTTATCAGCTTTCTTCCGTTATTTGTTACTTTATCAAAAATCACAATAATTGGAATCAAAAATACAGCTCCGACAAACCATCTTACCATACCAACGGTGATAGGTGGTATATCTGCGACAAGATCCTGCGCTACAAAAGCAAATCCCCATAATAATGCTGCTATAAATAATAGCAGCATTGATATATATTTATTCTGTTTCATACCTTACTTTTTCCACCTATATACTCTTGTTTCATAGGGTTTGAGTGTAGTTCCGTCAAGCTGATCATAATTTGATATCAAAAGCTCTGCATTCTCAAGATCAAATCCCGAAGGCACATGCCACTTCTTAGTCTTCTCTGTAAAAGAGCAAACAACGAGGAGCCTCTCCTTATCGTCTTCACGGGAATATGTATAGAAAGATGATGACGTTTTTCCGTATTCTTTATAATTGCCGTTTCTAACACTCGAAAGCTCCTTACGAAGCTTGATAGCATAGCGATAAAAATTCAAAACGGATTTATCGTCCTTCTCTTGATCTGCAACATTGATTTCTTTGTAGTTCTCATTAATATAGAACCAAGGTGTACCCGTTGTAAAGCCGGCATTCTTCTCTGAGCTCCATTGTACCGGTGTACGTGCGGAATCACGCGAACCGTTCCACAATCTTTGAAGTCGCTTTTCGGGAGATTTCTTGGTGGCAACATTATTATACTGCCAACGCGTCTGAACATCCTCATACATTTCAGGGTCACTCGGATACCAGTTGGTCATACCAATCTCCTGTCCCTGATAAATGAACGGAGTTCCCTTTTGGAAAAGGTACGAAACAGCCAGCATCATAGCACTCGCCTCTCTGTATTTTTCACTGCCGTATCGGGAAACCATTCTCGGGTGATCGTGATTTTCTATATAGAGCATATTCCATCCTTTTCCGTCAAGCTGATTCTGCCACTTGGAATAGCATCTTTTTAACTTGCGAAGATTGAATGGCATATGATAGTAGTCAGTCATAAAGCTATCCGCTTCCTGAGTCGAAAACTGGATCATCATATCAAGAACCGGTGAATTGTTTTCATCAATATATTCAAGTGCCTTTTTGGGTGTTACGAGAGGTGCTTCTGCAAGTGTCATACAGTCATATTTTGAGAAAACATCGCGGTTGAATTCCTCAAGATATTCGTGAAGATGAGGGCCGTGATTGAACATAAATATGCCCTTGGATGCAGGCATAAGCTTATCATCGGGAAGTCCTTCGGTGGGAATTAAAAGTATTCTCGCCAAAGTATTTTCGCCGTCTGTTAAAGTAATTTTATAAAATTCTGACAATTGAACGGCTTTCAATCCATTAAAAAGAATTTCAGTGTCGAGATTTAAAG
>JAZNWX010000249.1:0-2001 GCA_045593575.1 Eubacteriales bacterium
TATACCTCTTCCTCGAAGGGAGATGAAAGACCGGCTTTCTTAAGTGCGTTAACGAATCCGTCTTCATATGTTACGCCCTCAACAAGAACTGTATACTTTTCGTATGCTTCCTGCTGTCCAACCTCTTCAGCTTCGTAGAAGATCTCTACTGCAGCTACTGAAGAAACAGCATAGCTGATGTAATATACGGGATTGCTGATAGCAACCATTCTCCAGTATTCATAAGGATCTGCGAGCTTGGAGGATATCCATTCAACTCCACCGTACTTTTCACAAATTTCTGTCATAATTGCATCGAAATCAGCAGATGTGTAACCCTCAACACTGTCAAGAGAGTAAACTGCCTGTTCAAACTCGTCAATAATTGTTGCCATAATCATAACGTAGCAAGCATTTACAAGCTGGTATGCTCTGATACAGTCATAAGCCTCTGCACTGAGGTAATCCTTGGCATAGTTAAGGAACAAGAATTCGTTACCCTGTGAATGTGTTTCAAGAAGGTCATAGTTTGAAAGGTCATTGTTTACAAGACTTGCATAGTAGTGTCCAATTTCGTGAACTATTGTTGTTGATGTCTGACCGGAGCTACCGAACAAGCAGAAGGGGGTTTCTGTCTCATAGAGATATGTACAGAAAGCTGTGGGGTGTGATGTTCCGATGTCAGAGAAAATACAATTCTTGTTTTCAAATACGTGACGCATGCTGTCACCCATTGTGCCCTCAAGAGAATCAAGGTACATAATGAGGTAGTTCTTGCTCATGGCATCAAAGTCACCGGTTGCAAAATCCATGAACTGATTCTTCTTCCATTCCTTCAATGTTCTGAAAGCATTGAAGTCATTATATACGTTAGAGAAATTAGGAACAACGTACTCAATTACGAATTCGCGGAATTCTGCAAGATCTTCTGCCTTATAGTCTCTGCTGTAAACGTTTTCTGTTGCGTAATCATAATAGTTATCGTATTTGGGATTGCCCTCAGCATCCTTATACATAGCTGCTAACTGGTTATTCTTAGTTACGATCTGAACGTAGAGTGCAGCACTCTTATCGAAATAATCTTTAGCTCCATCATCAAGATTATCAACCTCAACCTGAAGTTCTTCTATTTCTTTTCTGAGAGCCATAATCTCGGGATCATAGTCAAGAAGTGATCTGATTTCTTCTTCAGACCAACCTTCAAAGAGCTCACCTGCATAGGGTGAATTGAGATAAAGCTCTCTGCAAGTAATGTTATACTTATCGTTGAGATCCAAGAATGCATCCTGAGTATCAAGATAACGTGTGGATGCTTCTTCATCACTCATATCGCAGTAATAAATGATACTTGCGATTGTTCTCTGCTCTGCGAAATGATAGAAGGCTGTTTCAAATTCCTGATAGATTGCGTCAACTTCATCAATTGTCAATTTGCCGGTTGTCTGGTCGCCGTTGGGATCGGGCAAAGCACCTTCAAGCATAGCGTCAAGCAATGCCATAGCTGCATCAATCTCTTCCTGAGTGAGAGTGAACTTAGCAAGCATATCGCTCTTTTTGAGTGAGCTGTCATCTCTTGAGAACGCGGGCTCGTCGGGTTCGGGATCCTTTGTTGTTGTTGTGGTTGGCTTTGTTGTAGGAGAAGGTCTCCACTTAGTTGTAGTTGTGGTTGTGGATTCCTCCGCTTCACCACCAAGGCCGGGAATATACTGCATTACACTTTCAAGTGAACAAGATGAAAGCAACATCATCACAAGCAAAAGTAATGCTACAATTCTTAATTTGAAATTCATAGTTTTTCCTCCTTAGTTAATCGAAAATTTCAAATAAAATAAAGGTTAATTAAAACTTTTATATAATTTTAACACTATTAATTTTAAAAATCAAGGGGTTTTAAAAATATTTATTGATTATTCATTTTTTTGTTTCTTTTTCACAACTTTTGTGGTATAATATTATCACAAATTCACTAAAGGAGGACAGAAATGTTAAGAATTGATATAAAATTACCCCTGAAATACACTG
>JAZNWX010000250.1:0-2504 GCA_045593575.1 Eubacteriales bacterium
TGCTTTTAATCTTTTTTCGTGATATAATTATTTCAGTAATATTTAAGTGAGGTTTTTTATGAATATTCTTGAAAATAAAGAAAGATTTATAAGCATTTATAAGCAGTACATAAAAAGAGATGGGGCTGACAGATTACTTGATTATCTCTGCACAAGTGATTTCTTTTCGGCACCTGCATCTACCCGTTTTCACGGATCGTATCCGGGCGGTCTTTGCGAGCACAGCCTTAACGTTTATGACTGCTTGAAGGATATTATGGCACGTCCAAGAATGAAAGAGGTTTACGGAATTGACTACTACTCGGATGAGAGCATTGCCATTGTCAGCTTGCTCCACGATTTGTGCAAGGTGGATTTTTATGTGGAAAGCACACGCAACGTCAAGGAAAACGGTGTCTGGAAGAGTGTTCCGTTCTATACCATTGATGATAAGCTCCCATACGGTCACGGCGAAAAGAGTGTATATATCGTTTCGGGATTTATGAGACTTACTCGTGATGAAGCATTTGCAATTCGCTATCATATGGGATTTTCTGACGTTACACCCCAGGAGATGAACAATGTGAGCAAGGCATTTGAGATGTTCCCACTCGCATTTGCAGTGAGTGTTGCCGATATGGAGGCATCCTATTTCCTTGAGGGAAGCAAAGAATAAACTGAAAACAACAAAAATAGGCATCGACCATAAGGTCGGTGCTTTTTTTATTGATTTTTTAAAAATTTTCTTTCAAAAATGGCACCTTCTGGCACCTTTTGGCACCTTTTGGCACCTTTTTTTAGTGTATAATGCGCTCGTACGGATGAAACAGAGGAAAAATCCTACACGGACGAAATCAAAACCAAAGGGGGACTGATAAGATGAAAAGAAAAACGCAGTAAAAATCCTTTAGTTGAGCTTAAGAAAATTTGCAACAAGGGAGAGCTTATTCCACTTGCCGAGGAATATGTAAAGAGTTGCAAATTGAGTGACAACGTGACCGAGAGCAAAGGGAGTCGGGGAAGGCAGCAGGAAAGATTTCCAAACATAGCCGGATTTGCACGAAAGCTTGGTGTTGGTGTGTCAAGCATCAAAAATATTGAGAGCAGGTGGCCTGACCAATACGGTGCTCTGCTTGCGATTTTTGAGGACGAGGCACTAAATTCCGATAAAAATGCGACAATCCTTAACACCTATATCAAGGAGCGACTTAATTTCGGAGAGAAAAAGGAGGGCGAAGCTACCTTGCCTATGGGAAATGTACAGCTCGTGTTTGAGCACGATATCGGAGAGGACGGAAGATGAGCAAAAAGCGAATAGTGAAAATTGCAGGCAAGCCAAACCCAAAGCAAAAGGAATTTTTCTCGTCACGGGCAAAATACACCGCATACGGTGGTGCTCGCGGAGGGGGAAAAAGCTGGGCATTGAGACGAAAGCTGATAGGGCTTTGCTTGAACTATGCCGGGATAAGATGCTTACTCATCAGACGAACGCTTGGAGAGGTGAAGTCGAATCATCTTATACCGATGCTTAAGGAATACGGTGACATACTCAGCTACAGCGAGGGAGAAAAGGCAATTTCATTTCAAAACGGAAGCAAGATATATTTTGGCTATTGCTCCTGCGACCGTGACGTTTTGCGTTATCAGGGGCAGGAATATGACATTATCGCCATTGACGAGGCGACACAGCTGAGTGAATATCAGTTCTCGATTTTCAAGGCATCGCTCAGAGGCGTTAATGATTTTCCAAAGAGAATATATCTCACCTGCAATCCGGGTGGCATTGGTCACTCCTGGGTGAAGCGGCTGTTTGTGGATCGTGATTTCAGAGATAATGAGGATCCGATGGAATACAGATTTATTTCTGCACTCGTCTATGACAACAAGGCGTTGCTTCAGAGCGATCCTTCATATGTTGAGCAATTAAAGGCACTCCCTCAAAAGCTGAGAGATGCGTGGCTTGGCGGCAGATGGGACGTTTTCGAGGGGCAGTTC
Organism: Eubacteriales bacterium; assembly: GCA_045593575.1. GTDB lineage: Bacteria > Bacillota > Clostridia > Oscillospirales > CAG-272 > RGIG4608. The sequence continues at coordinate 1,975 of JAZNWX010000250.1, forward strand.
TTCTCAGAGTTCAGCGAGGACAGTCACGTGATCGAAAGAAGCGTTATTCCAAAAAACACAGGGCACTTTATTGCTTTCGATTACGGATTTGATATGCTTGCGGTACTTCTTCTTTCAAAGGATTGTGAGGGGAATATCTACGTAGAAAAGGAGCTTTGCCGACCGAATCTCACGCTTGGAGAGGCGGCTCTGGCTATAGTCGATTTCATCTCGGGTATTCAAGTCGAATACGCAGTTGCCTCGCCTGATCTTTGGAATCGCCGTCAGGATAGTGGAAAAAGTGGATTCGAGATTATGCAATCGGTTCGCGGTATGCCGTCGATGATCCCGGCAGATGATCGCAGAATACCGGGCTGGAGGGCACTCAAGGAGTATCTTTCGGAAAGGGAGGGAAAGCCGCGTTTGTTCATTTGTCGAGATTGCTATGAGCTGATCCACTCAATGCAATCCCTTCTTTGCGACAAAAATCGCATTGAGGATGCAGCAAGCGAACCACATTCGATTACCCACGCACCCGAGGCACTCAGATA
>JAZNWX010000251.1:0-3757 GCA_045593575.1 Eubacteriales bacterium
AATCAATCAAAATCGGTTCACTTTTCTTATTGTTGGCAGTAATCCTATTAGCAGTATTTCTTAGCGGTAAAAAGATCAATTCAGCAATTGAGGATACCATCAGGACCAATTATCAATCTGAAATTGATGTTTTAAAGGATAAGCTTGACAAACAATCTGAGCTTATTAATTCTATAATTAATATCAATAACAAGAATGAGCAGAGTGTAAATAATAGCAATAATGTATCTACAACAACAAAACCTACTAATTCAGGAACCAATTCTAATACTAATCAGAATCCCGAAGAAGATAAAATTGAATTTGAATACATTAAGGAAAACGGAGGAATAACAATTACCAAATACATTGGAAATAAAACCAGTGTCCAGATTCCCAATAAAATTGAGCAGTTGCCGGTATTGAAAATTGGCGAGAATGCCTTTGCAGACACTAAAGTAAAAAGTGTTACTTTGCCGTCAAGCTGTACTGAAGTTGATTGGTTTGCTTTTTACGGTTGCTATGCGTTAAGCACTGTTTACATATCATCCGAGGTAAATACTATCGGCTACGGCGCATTCGATTCTTGTTCTAAATCTCTTACAATATACTGCGAAAAGGATTCGTATGCACAAAAATATGCACAGAGTTTTGGAATATCATATTCGTATTTTCAATAATAAAACCGCCCGAATGAATCGGGCGGTTAATTTTATTGATCAAGTAATTTTTTGATTGCACTCAGCGATTCATCGCTGATGTGGTGTTCAATTTTGCAAGCATCGTCACTTGCAGTTTCAGGATTTACTCCTATTTTCACAAGAAATTCTGTCAATATCTTATGACATTCATAGATTTTCTCAGCCACGAGCCTACCTTCTTCTGTAAGTAAGATATGTCCGTTTTTATCAACCTGAACATGTCCGCTTTTTTTAAGTATTCCGAGAGCACGGCTAACACTTGGCTTTGAATATCCCATATGGTCGCAGAGGTCTATTGCTCGAATATTTTTTCCTTGCTTTGTAAGTACCAAAATATTTTCAAGGTACATTTCGCCCGATTCATATAAACTCATACCGTCCTCCTTATAAATTGATAATTCTGTTTGCTATCGAATTAGCATCCAGTCCGAAGGATTTATAAATATCCTTACCGTATTTATCTGCAAAAGTATCTTCTAATGCGATAATATCGGTCATTTTGTTGTTCATAACACTGTACTTTGATAATTTATCCAAAAGCATCATACCGAATCCACCAGACTTAATTTCTTCTTCAAGTGTAATTACGGGAATGGATTTATCGGGTAATACAGACAAAATATCATTTGCCAAATCGGAATAAGGCATAATTCTTTCCGCTAAAATAATACCGAGATTAATGCCCTGCAAAGCTAAAATCTTTTTTGCCTTAATGGCTTCAACAGTTATTGATCCGTGAGTTATAATGATTGCATCCACATTATCGCTATCAGCAAAATTAGTCTTTATTGAGAGCTCCCCAACACCGTTTGAATAAAATTCATTGATGATCTCTTCTCTTTCCTCACCCTTGTTATACCTTATAGCACAAGGCGTATTAATTCTATTTGCAGAATCCAAAGCGGCACGCAAAGCTTCATAAGTAGAAGGTGCATAGAGGGTTATATTTGAAATGTGTGATAGCATTGCAACGTCATAAATTCCGTGATGAGTAGGACCATCGCCCGGATTTAATCCTGCCCTATCTATACAAAGCTTAACGGGCAAGCCTTGCAGTGCCATATCGTGAATAATCTGATCATAGGATCGTTGAAGAAATGTTGAATAAACTGCAAAATATGGCTTTATTCCTTCCGAAGCTAATCCGCAGGCAAATGTTAAAGCATGCTCTTCGGCAATCCCTACGTCAAATGTCCGATCAGGAAACTTTTCAGCAAAGGAACAAAGTCCCGTACCGTCAAGCATCGCTGCGGTAATAACACAGATCTTATCATCCTTTTCAGCCAATTCTTCCATATATTTTCCATATTCACAGGAAAAATTGCTCTTTTGCAGTTTGGAATCCTTGGGAGAAATTCCGTGGTATTTACTGGGATTCATCTCAGCAGGCTCATAGCCCTTTCCTTTTACAGTATTTACGTGAACAAGAACACTTTCTTTGCTATTCTTGGCGATTTTTAATGCCTCTTCAAGCTGTTTTTCATCATTACCATCAATTGGTCCGATATAAAACAAGCCAAAATTTTCGAAATAATTAGAGCCATAAAACAAATCTTTTATTCCCTTTTTTAAATTTCTCAAAAGCTTTACGATCGGCTTACCGATTATAGGTATTGCAGAAATGATACGTCTTGTAACAGCCTTGGTATTCACGTAGCTTTTTCTTAATCGCATCTTTGTGAGAACTTTAGCAAAGCTGCCGATATTCTTTGATATAGACATCTCATTTTCATTTAAAATAATAATCAGCTTTAGATCTCTGTCACAGTTATTTAATGCCTCGTGAACCATTCCGCCTGTAAAGGCACCGTCACCAAGAACAACAATAGTTGTGGCATCATTATTCAGTAGCTTATCTGCACGAGCAAAGCCAAGTCCTGCAGAAATTGATGTTGAGCTGTGTCCTGCACCAAAGCAATCGCAATCGCTCTCACTTTTCTTTGTAAAGCCGCTTAATCCACCGCCAATACGAAGCTCATCAAATCTATCTTTTCTTCCGGTAATAATCTTATGTACATAGCTTTGATGTCCAACGTCAAATATTAAATGATCCTTAGGGATATCAAAAACTCTGTGGATAGCGAGAGTTAACTCAACAACACCAAGATTAGAGGCGAGGTGACCTCCATTTTTTTCTACTTTTTCAACCAGAAAATGACGAATATCCTCTGCAAGAGGAACAATTTCGTCCTCCTGCATCTTTTTTAGGTCTGCAGGAGAATTTACTCTGTCAAGATATTTATAATCTGCCATAATTTCTCCTATTAATAGTGTATCTATATAATTATATCACTTTTTGATTTTTTTTCAATACCAAATACAAAAAAAGAGCTTGGAATTTTCCAAGCTCTTTTATTTTATTCGGAAAGTGGTTTCATTGTTGGGAACAACAATACATCACGAATTGATGCAGAGTCTGTAAGAAGCATTACAAGACGGTCAACACCAAAGCCAAGACCACCTGTGGGAGCGAGGCCGTATTCAAGGGCTGTAACATAGTCGTAATCAACTTCTGCATTACAGTTGGGCTCATCCTTCTTCTTAGCAGCCACCTGTTTTTCAAAACGTTCTTTCTGATCGATGGGATCGTTAAGCTCGCTGAAAGCATTGCCGAACTCAGTTGCATTAATGAAGTATTCAAATCTCTCCGTAAATGCAGGATCATCTGCCTTACGCTTAGCAAGAGGGCTGTTTTCTACAGGATAATCATAGATAAATGTGGGCTGAATGAGATGCTCTTCAACAAACGCATCGAAGAGTTCAACGAGAACCGTGCCCTTTGTAGCATTTGCAGGTACATCAACGTGATGTTCTTTGGCACAAGCTCTTGCATCTTCATCAGAATTCCAAGAATAATAGTCAATACCGGAATATTTCTTAACTGCTTCAACCATTGTGAGTCTTTCCCACTTAGACATATCGATTTCCTTGCCCTGATAAGTGATAAGAGTCGATCCGCATACCTTCTCGGCAAGCATCTTGTTCATTTCTTCAACAAGATCCATCATACCCTCAAAATCGGTATATGCCTGGTAAAGCTCAATGGAAGTAAACTCGGGATTGTGCTTGGTGTCCAT
>JAZNWX010000252.1:0-2760 GCA_045593575.1 Eubacteriales bacterium
TTTGAAAAATGCTTTGACAGATTTCTACCATCCCGTCCTGAGCTTGTGCTTGACCTTGCGTGCGGCACGGGAAGTATGACCTTTGAGCTTGCAGGTCGCGGATATGATATGATTGGTGTTGACGGCTCGTCAGATATGCTGAACGTGGCATATGACAGAAAATATGACTTTGATTTACCGCGTGACGTTCTGTTTTTGCTTCAGGATATGAGAGAATTTGAGCTTTATGGCACGGTGGGGGCAGTAACTTGCTGTCTTGACAGTGTGAACTATCTCGTGGGAGAGGGCGAGCTTGATGAATGCTTTTCTCTTGTGCATAATTATCTTGATCCTGACGGACTTTTTCTCTTTGACGTAAATACACCGCATAAATTTGAGAATATTTACGGATCAAATACATATGTTTATGAGGAAGAAGAGTGTGGTAACAATGCTTTTTGCATTTGGCAAAATTTTTATGATTCAGAGAGTAGGATTTGTGATTTTTCCTTAACAGTATTTGAGAAAGAAGACAAAAGCGAAAAATATTTGCGTCGCGATGAAATTCAAAGTGAGCGTTGTTATTCAAAGGAGGAGATAAACGAGGCACTCTGCAAAAGCGGATTTGAGCTTCTTGGTATTTATTCGGATTTTGAATTTAAGGACGCACAGGATACCGATGAACGGTGGTATTTTATTGCAAGAGCCAAAAAGGACTGAGTTTTCAGTCCTTTTTGTGTATTGGATTTGCTTTCGGTTTTCTGAAAAACTCTGTGCTGCCGCAATCATTTTTGAGTTGCCTTGACAATTCTATTGTTTTGCTGTATAATTTAATGAGAAACCATTAAAAAGAGAGGTAAGAATATGGCAATCAAACGCGGTGATATTTATTATGCAGATTTAAGTCCTGTCACTGGAGCAGAGGAGGGAGGTATGCGTCCCGTTGTTATTATTTCAAACAATAAGATTAACAGATATACTCCCACAGTTACAGTTGCCGTTATTATCAGCAGAACGGTAAAATCCAAAGAAACACGTGTAAAGATTTCGTCTGACATGGGCATCCTTTCCCGCGATTCAACTGTTCTGCTTGAGCAAATAAGAACTATTGATACAATCAGATTAAAGGACTATATTGGCTATCTTGATGATGAAACAATGCAGAAAATAGATAATGCCATAATTGTAGCTTTGGGATTGACAAATGCGTAGAGCTTTGTTTAAAGTACTAAGCTAATCAATAAGGAGGTCATTATGGAGAGTATAAAATATTATTTGGATTTGAATAACGGATTTTTGTTGGCATACGAAAAGTCCACGGAGTTTTTTGTTATTTACAATTCCGAAAAGGATGAGTGGACGGATTGCGGTATTTCGTTTATGGCATTTGCACACGATTTTTTATTTAAGGAAATTTCTGCGGATGAGGCAAAAGAAAAAACAAATGCTAATTTGCCAACCGCTAAACACGAAGAATATATCGGAATTATTCGAAAAAACAGTAGCTGTTGATTAGCAAAGCGAGGATATATTTGAATAATCAGATACGATTAAATAAATGAGGTAATACTATGGCAGAAACAATAATTTGGTGCATAGTTGAATTTGGCTGTGCGTTATTGTTTTTCGGCATTGGAGTTTATGCCGAGAGACGTGAAAAACCGATGTGGTTTTGGTCGGGAACAAGTGTTGACGAGTCAAAAATTACCGATGTCAAAGAGTATAATAAAGAAAACGCGAGGATGTGGAAGCTATATTCTCTCTGGTATTTTGCTGCGGGCATTGTGTATTTTTGGAACGAGGTAATTGCTATCACTCTCCTTGTTTTAAGTTGTACAGTGGGGATAGGTATTCTGATCGCCACATTTAACAGAATTGAGAAAAAATACAAGGTGAAATAAAGATGAAATTTATTGATAAACTATATCAAAAGAGCAAAATTTGGTTTGCTATTGCGTGGATAATCGTTTACGTTGTGGGTACAAGTATAGCTGACGAGTTGTCAAGGCAATATGGCATTGAAAAGATATTCAGTGTTCCTTATCTGTTGTTTTTATCAGCTGTTTTGCTCACGTGGATACAGAAACACGAGCTGTTTATTCAATACGGACTTTGCAAAACAGAAGTGAGCACAAAAAGATTTCTGTATTACATACCGTTAGTTGCCCTCGTTTCGTGCAATTTTTGGCACGGTGTGGGCAAAAACGGGACTTTTGATCAATTTCTGCTCTATGCTGTGAGTATGATCTGCGTTGGTTTTCTTGAAGAGCTGATCTTTCGCGGATTTTTATTCAGAGCTATGGAAAAGGATGGAATAAAGAGTGCGATTATCGTTTCAAGTATTACTTTTGGAATAGGGCATATAGTAAATTTAATAAACGGAAGTGGAGCGATGCTTTTAGATAATCTGTGTCAGGTTATATCAGCGGTAGCGATTGGATTTTTGTTTGTTGTGATGTTTTACAGAGGAAAAACGATTCTTCCTTGCATTTTTGCACATCAGTTTATTAACGTAACGAGCTTTTTGGCAAACGAAGGTGCAATAGATAACACAGAAAGAATTATCCAATCAATAATAATTTGCATTATTGCTATCGTTTATGCAGTAATTTTGTTCAAAACGTTACCTGAAAGGGAAGTATAAATTGGGGTTTATAGGGTAGTTAGAAAAATCAGTAAGCCTCCCTTGTGTAAAGGGAGGTGTCACGGCTTGCCGTGACGGAGGGATTGTAATCTTAACAAAAACAACAATCCCCCACCGCTAACGCGGAGCCCCCTTTA
>JAZNWX010000253.1:0-3001 GCA_045593575.1 Eubacteriales bacterium
ATCTGAAAAACAAACAGCAGATACTGTCAAGAAATACTATAATGATTTTAGCTATCTGATAGACACACACACTGCTGTAGCTTTTTCGGCTCTTGACAGTTACCGAACTGAAAATAATGATTCCACCATAACGGTTGTCGCTTCAACAGCGAGTCCTTATAAATTTGCTAAAAACGTTTACGGTGCGATTTTCGGTGAAATTGATATGGATGATATTGAATATCTTTCACTTCTCTCAGAAAAAACACATACCGTTATTCCTGCTCCTCTTTACGAGCTCGATAAGAAAACCGTAAACTTCCACAATTCCGTTACACCAAATGAGATGTATTCTGAGGTGTTGAGCTTTCTGAATAAATAAAGCATATCTCACATGGAGATATGCTTGAATAACAGAATTATTCTGTTCTGTTTTTAAAGGTTGTGCAAAGCGTTTCTCTGCTTACCTCTGCTTGTGTTGGTCCCACCTTAATATGACCTGCTGTACAATGTCCGTCCCCTGTATGATAGTGACATGTAATTACGTCACAGGTAATACCTTGAATTACGTTTTGTGAATTTCCACAACATCTTTTCTCGTTATTCATATATGCTCCGTTCCGCCTGATGGCTCTGAATTTGAGAGATACCTCTCAACATTATTATTAACTGTTTTAATCACCTTATTCACTGGAAAGGATTTATTAATGTCTTTATACGTTATCTCAGATCTCCACCTGTCAACGAATGAAACCACGAACAAATCAATGGAAAAATTCGGTACAAAGTGGAAAGACTATCATAAAAAGCTTGAGAAATACTTCAAAGCAATAATAACCGATGACGATACTGTGGTTATTCCCGGAGATATATCCTGGGCAATGACGTTAGAGGAAGCCAAATCGGATTTTAAATTTCTTGATTCCCTTCCGGGAACCAAGATCATTGGCAAGGGAAATCACGATTTTTGGTGGTCAACAGCCACAAAGATCAATGCATTTTTTGAAGAAAATGATATTAAAAGCATTAAATTACTTCATAACAACGCATATTTGCTTGAAGATTGCATTGTTTGTGGTTCGCGCGGTTGGTTTTATGACGAAAAGCAGCAAAAAACCGTTGGTGAAGTAGATTATGAGAAAATTGTTTCAAGAGAAGCACAGCGTCTTGAAATCAGCCTTAAAGAAGCAATGAAATTAAAGGAAAGCAATCCCAATTTGCCGATTCTTGTATTTCTTCACTTCCCACCTGTTTATGCCGATTGCGTCTGTGACAGGATTCTTGACGTTTTGAAGAGCTATAATATTGATAATTGTTACTATGGTCATATTCATAACAACTATTCAATCCCCAGACAGTTTACTTTTGACAATATCACCTTTACGATGGTTGCCGCAGACTACCTGAATTTTGCTCCAATGCCAATTTTTATCTAATTTTTGGTGTTTTTGCAAAAAAACCTTGACATTTTGTTGTCAATTATATATAATAAACAATGTATGTTAAAAATATTTGGAGGATTCTAAAATGAATTTAATCAAAAACGAAAAAATTGAAGCAAGCAGAGTTGAACTTCACTTCTCTGTTGAACAGTCTGTATTTGAAGCTGCTGTTGAGCGCGCTTACAGAAAAGAAGTAGGAAAGCTCAATATCCCCGGTTTCAGAAAAGGCAAAGCACCAAGATCTATGATTGAAAAAATGTATGGCAAGGGCTTTTTCTATGATACTGCTCTTAACGACATTCTTCCCGATGCTTATGAGGCTGCTATTGCTGAAGCTGCTATTGAACCCGTTGCAATGCCTGAAATCGACGTGCTTTCACTTGACGAAAACGGTGTTGTATTTACTGCTAAGGTATACGTAAAGCCCGATGTTAAAATCGAAGGTTATTTTGGAATTGAAGTAACAAAGGAAGTTGCTCCCGTTACTGACGACGAAATCAACAATGAGCTTGAACAGGTCAGAGAAAGATACAGCCGTGAGAGCGATGCAAACGATCGTCCTGCTAAACTCGGTGATACAGCAGTTATTGATTTTGAAGGATTTGTTGACGGTGTAGCTTTTGAAGGCGGTAAGGCTGAAGATTATGCACTTAAGCTCGGCTCTAATTCATTTATTCCCGGTTTTGAGGATCAGATAGTTGGACATAGTGTTGATGACGAGTTCGACGTAAATGTTACATTCCCTGAAGAGTACCACGCTGACAATCTTGCAGGTAAGGAAGCAGTATTCAAAATTAAGCTTCATGCTCTTACAGAGGTTGAACTTCCCGAGCTTGATGACGAATTTGCTAAGGATGTATCTGAATTCGATACATTCGATGAATACAAGGCAGATCTTAAGGCTAAAATTGAAGAGAGACACGAAAATGATGCTCTCTCTGCTATCGATGCTCAACTCGAGGATGCTCTTATTGAAAAGCTTGAAGCTGACATTCCTGAAGTAATGTTCACAAATGAGGCAGACAAATACCTCAAGGATCTTGAAAATCAGATTAAGCCTATGGGCATTCCTGTTGAGATTTACTTACAGTACGTTGGTATGACTATGGATGCTCTTAAGGCACAGTACCGTGCTCAGGCAGAACATAACGTTAAAGTTAGACTTGCTGCTGAAAAAATAGTTGAGCTTGAAAATATCAAACCCACTGAGGAAGATATTGAAGCTGAATTCGCCAAGATCGCACAGGCATACAATATTGAGGTTGATCAGGTTAAGGCATCTATCGACAATGATATTATCGTATCCGAATTGGCTGTTAAGCTTGCTTTTGTTGCAGTTAAGGATCATGCTGTAATCAAGGCTCCCAAGAAAAGAGCTGCAAAGAAAGCTGCTCCCAAGACAGAAGCTGTTGAGGGTGAAGAAAAACCCGTAAAGAAAACAAGAAAAACAACAAAAAAAGCTACTGAAGAAACAACAGAAGCTTAATTCCCGTTAATAAATTCTAAGGAGGTCATTACTTATGATGAATAATTCCCTTGTCCCAATGGTAGTTGAACAGACCGGAAGGGGCGAAAGATCC
>JAZNWX010000254.1:0-6148 GCA_045593575.1 Eubacteriales bacterium
TATATTATCGCTCGAGATTCTATCACGCACCCAGCCGGACACGAAGTGTCATTCTGGAGCGAAGCGATAGAATCTCGGCTGGGTTCCTTCCAGAATGACAACGAGCAAGGGTAAACTGCTCGACAAACCCCAATTTTGCATAGAAAGAGCAAGTGGATATCCACTTGCTCTTTTAGTTTCTATTCGTAATCAACTACGTCAGCCCATTTGAGAAGAAATTCTCTCTCCTCCTCGTTGCCCTTTACGGACTGAGATGCCGCAACTATGGGCATCCATTTCTGAACGTACTGCTTCGCTGTATCACTTTTTTTGCAGAATGTGTTAAGATACTTTTCAGCACCCTCGTTATCTCCGCCAAGACAGAAGAGAAGATACGTTCTTGCAACGTCCGCTGATGCGTTGCCCTGTGTCGCGTGCGACCAGTCGAGAATGTACGGTGTTCCGTCCTCCTTTATGATGATGTTGGATGGGTTGAAATCACCGTGGCAAACCTTGTTGTGCTTTGGCATACCCTCAAGACGGGTGTGAAGCTCATATCTCGTTGTAGCATCAAGAGTTGAAAGAGAAATCTTTCTGTTCATTTTGTCCTTGAGCTTCGTGAGAAGGGGACTCTTTTTTGAGTGAACCTCCATCTGAATGTCAACAAGAAGCTCGATGTATTCGTCCTTCCTTTCAGGATTTTCTTCCATAAGCTGTGCGAGAGTTTTACCCTCGATATACTCGTTAACTATTGCCCACTTGCCATCCATCATATTAACGCCGAGAATTTTGGGAATATTAAGTCCTGTTTCCTCAATTCTCGCCTGATTAAGTGCCTCGTTAAGAACGTCCGCCTTTGAATATTCCTTATCAAAAACTTTAACGGTCTTGTCACCGTCACGGTATATTGTTTTATGCTTTCTTTGTGCAATAACTGTCATAATCATTCTCCTTTAGTGTGATGTTGGCATTTCGGGCTCGCTGAAATGCTTACCGTAATATGCGTTAAGATACATCTGTTTGATCTCGCTCATAAGGGGATAACGCGGATTTGCTCCCGTGCATTGATCGTCGAACGCCTGCTCGACCATATCGTCAAGACGGTTAAGGAAATCTTCCTCATCAATGCCATAGTCCTTGATTGTTTCTTTGATTCCGACGCGTGCTTTAAGCTCGTTGATTTTAGCTATAAGACCTTCAAGCTTTTCTTCATCAGAATTGCCCTTAACACCGAGATAATCAGCAATCTCTGCATATCTTGCAAGTGTGTGTGGGTGATCGTACTGTGAGAACGTACCCATCTTAACGGGAGTTTCTGCTGCGTTGAAGCGGATTACCTCTTCGATCATAAGAGCATTTGCAACACCGTGGGGAAGGTGGTGGAACGCACCAAGCTTGTGTGCCATTGAGTGACAAACACCAAGGAATGCATTGGCGAAGGCCATACCTGCCATTGTTGCGGCATTTGCCATCTTCTCACGGGCGAGGACGTCCGTCTGACCGTTTTCGTAAGCTCTGGGGAGATACTCAAACACCATTTTAAGCGAGCGAAGTGCAAGGGAATCTGTGTAGTCGGTAGCAAGCATAGCGGCATATGCCTCAACTGCGTGGGTTACTGCGTCAATTCCCGATGCGGCTGTGAGTCCCTTGGGTGCCGACATGTGGAAATCCGTGTCGATGATCGCCATATTGGGAAGAAGCTCATAGTCTGCAAGAGGATATTTTACACCTGTTTTTTCGTCAGTGATAACCGCGAAGGGAGTTACCTCAGATCCTGTACCTGCAGAGGTGGGAATTGCGATGAAATATGCCTTTTCACCCATTTTGGGGAAGGTGTAAACTCTCTTTCTGATGTCGATGAAACGCATCGCCATATCCATAAAGTCTGCTTCGGGATGCTCATAGAGAACCCACATAATTTTTGCTGCGTCCATTGCAGAGCCACCACCGAGTGCGATGATCGTGTCGGGGGCGAATGCTCTCATCTGAGCTGCACCCTCGGTCGCATTTGCAAGTGTTGGGTCGGGTTGAACGTTAAAGAACGTTGCGGGCTGAATGCCCATCTGATCGAGCTTGTCGGTAATGGGCTTTGTGTAACCGTTCTGATAAAGGAACGTGTCCGTTACGATGAACGCCTTTTTTGCACCGCGAACCGTTTTAAGCTCGTCAAGTGCAACGGGAAGGCAACCCTTCTTTATATAAATCTTTTCAGGTGTTCTGAACCAAAGCATATTTTCTCTCCTCTTAGCCACAGTTTTAATGTTTAACAGATGTTTTACACCCACGTTTTCGGAAACACTGTTTCCACCCCAAGAGCCGCAACCGAGTGTGAGGGATGGAGCGAGCTTGAAGTTGTAAAGGTCACCTATGCCACCGTGGGATGAGGGGGTGTTGAGAAGAATTCTGCAGGTCTTCATTCGTGATGCGAAAAGGGAGAGCTTTTCACCCTCGGTAATTTCGTTAAGATATACGGATGAGGTGTGACCGTAGCCACCGTCGGCTACAAGATGCTCTGCCTTTGTAAGTACATCTTCAAATGTGGATGCACGGTACATAGCAAGTACGGGAGAAAGTTTTTCGTGAGCGAATTCCTCAGAAAGATCAACGCTCTCAACCTCACCGATGAGAATCTTTGTTCCTTGAGGTACATCAACACCTGAAAGGGAAGCAATTTTATAAGCACTCTGACCAACGATTTTTGCATTGAGAGCACCGTTGATGATAATCGTCTTTCTAACCTTTTCGGTTTCTTCGGGGTCAAGGAAATAACAACCGCGAGTTGCAAATTCTTTTTTCACTTCATCATAAATTGAGTCAAGCACGATAACGGATTGCTCGGAAGCACATATCATACCGTTGTCGAACGTCTTTGAGTGGATGATCGAGTTAACTGCAAGAAGAATATCGGCACTCTCATCAATGATTGCGGGAGTGTTACCGGCACCAACGCCCAAAGCGGGCTTTCCGCTTGAATATGCAGCTTTAACCATTCCGGGACCACCTGTCGCAAGAATAATGTCTGCTTCCTTCATTACGGTGTTTGTGAGCTCAAGAGAGGGAATATCGATCCAGTCAATAATGCCATCGGGAGCACCTGCCTCAACTGCCGCCTCAAGAACGAGCTTTGCAGCAGCGATGGTGGAATTCTTTGCTTTGGGATGTGGGCTTATAATGATTGCATTTCTTGTTTTCAGGGCAAGTAAGCATTTGAAAATTGCGGTTGAGGTGGGATTTGTTGTGGGAATTACCGCCGCTATAACACCAATGGGTTCGGCGATCTTCTGAATTCCGTATGCCTCGTCCTCTTCAATGACACCGCAGGTCTTTGTGTCCTTATAAGCATTGTAGATGTATTCTGCAGCATAGTGGTTTTTGATTACCTTGTCTTCGATAATACCCATACCGGTTTCTTCAACAGCGAGCTTGGCAAGGGAAATTCTCGCCTTGTCAGCAGCAGAAGCGGCAGCAAGGAAGATCTTATCAACCTGCTCTTGGGTGTAGGTCGCAAACTTTTTTTGTGCCTCGCGGGTTATAGCGAGTGCCTGATTGAGAGTTTCAACACTGTCAACTGTAGTGTGGATTTTTTCTTTCATTATATATCTCCTTTGGGATGAATTGTCTGTGCGAAATAAAAGTGTGTTTATGAATTTTTTTGGTTTAAAGTCAATGTCTTCTGTGACTTTGTTAAAAGTTTAACACAAAAATGAGAAAAAGTCAATAAAAATATTAAAACTTTGTTAAAACTTTGTCAATTTCGGCACATTGTGCATATTTCTGCACTTTATTGTATTGCACTTTGTTAAATATGTATACAAACTTTTAATAAAAAGTGAGACAGTGGATTCTATAAAGTGTAATATTATTTCAATCGCACAGGCAAGCGCTGACATTCCGAAAAATCAAAATTTGAAAAATTACATATATATTTTACTACTTGATATTGATTTTTAATATGAGGTGTGATAAAATAATATGGATAATCTATCGAAAGGAGTTGCCGATTTGAAGGATAAGTATATTTCCAAAAGAAAAAGATTTTGGGCTGAAATTGATATCAATGCCGCAGAAAAAAACTTCAATTTAATAAAAGGGAAATTGTCCCCAAACACAAAGCTCTGTTGCGTTGTCAAGGCGAATGCCTACGGTCACGGTGCTGTGTATCTCTCAAAGCTTTATGAAAAGCTCGGAGCCGATTTCTTTGCTGTATCCAATATCGAAGAGGCAATGCAACTCCGTAACAATGGGATAACCACTCCAATTCTTATTCTCGGTTATACGCCAACATCTTGTGCGTCCATCCTTGCTGAGAACAATATATCTCAAAGTGTTTTCTCCCTTTCCTATGCAAGGGAGCTTTCAAAATCTGCTGTTGCTGACGGTGTGAAGGTCAAAATACATATTAAGCTTGACTCCGGTATGGGCAGAATCGGTTTTGATTGCATTCATCACCGTGATGCTATGCTTGAGAGCATACTTGAGGTTTGCAATATGCAGGGACTTGAAAACGAAGGTATTTTCACTCATTTTGCACTTGCAGATGACGGTGAAGACGGTGCTGCGTTTACAAAACTGCAATATGAAAGATTTATATCCACCGTGGATAATCTTAAGGCACACGGAATAGAGTTCAAAATAAGACACTGTGCAAACAGTGCCACAACCTTTGAATATCCCGAATACCATCTCGATATGGTGCGTGTCGGCATTGTTCTTTACGGTCTTGCACCCTCAAAAAAGGTTAGTGGATGTGAGGGACTTCTTCCGGTGATGAGCTTGAAGTCGGTTATTTCTATGATAAAAGAAATTGAAGAAGGCGACACTGTTAGCTATGGTTGTACCTTCAGAGCAGAGAAGAAAACTAAAATCGCTACCGCACCTGTCGGATATGCAGACGGATTCTGGCGATCCAATGCAGAAAACGGCACGCAAATGCTTATTCGCGGTCAAAGAGTAAATATAGTCGGCAGGGTTTGTATGGACCAGCTTATGCTCGACGTTACGAATATAAAAGGCGTGCGTGAGGGGGACTATATTACACTTATCGGAACGGATAAGGATGAGATTATCACAGCCGACGAGTTGGCAAGAAACAACGGAACCATCGGCTACGAAATGATATGTGCTATTGGTGAGCGTGTACCGAGATTCTATATCAAGGATCACGATATTGTATTCGTTAAGGACAATATTGTGTCATATGAAATCGGCGAATAAATCTATTTAATTCTTTTACCGGTTGTATCTTTAAGTAAGTTTGCAAGTGGATAACAGAGGCAAACAATGAATTTATTCATTAAAAATGAATAAATATACAATTATTCTATAGAAAGGGAATAATTTTGATGAAGAACTTATATATGTTAAAAGCTATCGAAAACGCAAAAATCGCTTTTTCTAACGGTGACGTGCCTATTGGTGCGGTAATTGTCAGAGATGGAGAAATAATTGCCGAGGCATTCAACGAAAGAGAAAGCTCGGGCAGGGCTACAGCTCACGCAGAGATACTTGCTATTGAGCGTGCTTGCGAAAAGCTTGGAAGATGGCGTCTTTCAGATTGCGAAATGTATGTTACTCTTGAACCGTGTCCTATGTGTGCGGGAGCTATCCTTAATGCAAGGATCGGCAAAATATACTATGCCCTTAAGGAATCAAATTCCGGTTCTTTCGGGAGCGTTTTGAATTTGAACTCTTATCCGCTTTTGCACAAGGTGCAAACCGAGGTCGGAGTTTGTGAGAGCGAGAGCAGGGAATTGCTATCTGAATTTTTCAAGCAAAAGAGATAGATGAAATGATAAAAAAATAAAACGGCCTGCCACCGTGCAATAGCACCTTTACAGACCGTTTTATTTTTGTTATCTTTGATTAAAGTGTTTCAAGATAATTAACAACGTCACGGATAGTAACGAACTGACCGATATTTTCATCACTGATTTCAATATCGAATTTGTCTTCACAAATCATTACAAGGTCAGCAAGCTCAATAGAGTTGATACCGAGGTCGTTGGTGAGTTCAGCGTCAAGAGTGATAAGATGTTCTTCGACCTGAAGCTCATCGATAAGAATCTGTTTTACCTTTTCAAACATAGCAATCTCCTTAAATGTGTTAATAATCAATAATTAGTGTGACGGGCAAGGAATAAATATGCAGAAAAATATGCACGGAATTACC
>JAZNWX010000255.1:0-2226 GCA_045593575.1 Eubacteriales bacterium
ATGTCAATGGGATACATTCAACAGATCGGTACTCCCCTTGAGCTCTATGATACACCTGCAAACACGTTCGTAGCAAGCTTTATCGGTCTTCCTCCAATGAACTTTTTTGAAGGCAGAATCGAAAACGGATGCTTTGTTTCCAAATACTTCTCTGCTCCGCTTGATTCTGATCAGATTAATATTCTTTCTGCTTATGAGGGCAAAGAGATAATTCTCGGTACTCGTCCTGAAAATATAGTTCAGGATCCAAACGGATATATCACATTTAACGTTACGTTGAATGAAAATCTCGGTCAGACAACCCTTGTTCACGGTAACATTAACGGACATAAAATTACTGCAAAATTCCGTGAGTGGTGCGAATACAAAAAAGGTGATGTTGTGTCTGCTTCCATTAACAAAATGCATTTCTTTGATAAAGAAACAACAAATGCTATAAGATAAGGAGTGCGAAACATGAAAAAGAATGAGTTTATTCGTAAATCACTCGTTAAGTTAAAAAAGAATCCTCAAATGATTCCCTTCACCATGTTGATAATTTCATTTTTGGTTTTCTCTTTAAATCTTACCAATATTTCCAATACAACGCTCAGAATTAAAGGCGACGGTATGGGACTTTGTGAATTTGTCTCAATGCTTCTTTCGCTCCTGTGCATCATTTGTCTTCTTAATGCATTTCCAAAAAGAAAAAAGCCCAATTATCCAATGATTGGAATTATAATGTTCTTCTTTGTATGCATAGTGGTTTCTGATATATATTACATCTATAAAATAACTACCAGTCCCGTAAAAGTAACAAGCACAACAATGTTCATTTATACGACACAGTACGTTATGATTGCTCACATTGTTCTTATTCTCGTGACTGCTGTTACCGTAATTCTTGAACCCCTATTCGCTAAGCTTCTGAAGAAGATCAATACAAGCATTGATATTGAAGACACTACAGTTGCTGACATCGAGCTTGCTGAAGAGGAGTAATCTCTGACAATGGCTAAAAACAAAAAGAATTCCCCGCGCAATACCGAAAAAGACAAAGATTATTATAAACTTAATACCAAAGCAGTTGACCGTCTTGTTAATGCTCATAAAATGGAAGCTCCACAGGGCAAACGACTCAGAGACCCTGCAAAGCAGTACAGAAGCGGATTTCTTGACAGAATTCCTGCTCCCGTAAAAGCATTATTTGTAAAGTTTTGGTTTAACGGTGCAGTTTGTTACTTTATTTTCTGGGGTCTCGGTATGTATATCTCCGATTTCCTTGATATGATAGTCGTTTTATCCATCGTTCTTGGTATGATAACTGACCTATTGACAAACAATGCTTTGCGTTTCGTTGAAACCTTACCCGGTGAAAATGACAAGTGGATGATGTTTCCCAAAAAGAAGTTTTGGACATTTTTTGCAAACATCCTTTATGCTCTGCTTGTTCTTTACTGTGTGATTATGCTCTACGAGACCTTAAAAATCAATGTTGAGCCCATACTTTTCGGTATTTTCTATATGTTATTTGATATTTTGTTCATCTGTATGAAAAATCTTATGAAAACAATTATCAATGATGCAAAAGACAAGGTAAATAAACAATAATATGCTTAAAACTTTATTTGTTTCATCCAGTTCAGCTTGCTTTGAATGGAAGAATGAGCTTCCCTACTATGCTGAAACGGAATATACAATTTATCTTAACGGTAAAGAGGTTCTCACCTCAAACACGAACGTTTTTTCAGTCTTTGGACTTACCCCCGATACTGAATATAAGCTCACGAGCTCAAATGATGCGGCGGGAACGGTAACCTTTAAAACAGCTAAGGATTCGTTCACAATTAACGTTAAGGATTTTGGTGCAGTTGGCGACGGCACAACAGATGATACGGTAGCTATTCAAACCGCTATCAACTGCTTGCCCTGCGGTGCAAAGTTATATTTCCCTGCAGGTGTTTATCTTTCAGCCCCCATTTGCCTTAAAAGTCACATGGTTATCGAGTTTTCTGAGAATGCAACACTTCTCGGTCATACTGATACCGGGAAATATCCCGTAATTCCCGGTCACGCCCTTGATATGACAAGTGGCGATGACGTAGAATTCGGCACTTGGGAAGGTAATTCCGTAAATATGCATCAGGCACTTATTTTTGCACAGTATGCAGAGGATATTACAATTATCGGTCCCGGTACCGTTGACGGAAATGCCCAGAACTCTATCTGGTGGGATAATCCCAAGGC
>JAZNWX010000256.1:0-4071 GCA_045593575.1 Eubacteriales bacterium
TCTCTCCGCCCGTTGAGACTAAAAAACCGAGTGGGCAACTTCGAATCCCTCTCTCCGCCTATTAAAACTCTAAAACGCAACCAAAAGTAGCATTATTTTTCGAAATTGTCTATCTGAGTATATTGAATTTCGGAATATTTCGTGATATAATATAGCCAATCAATCCAAAGGAGAAGAATACATGAAAAACACCATAAAATGCAATGGGGAATTGGTATCAATAAACGGGCATAAAATTCACGTATATATAGATGGCAACGCAGATTCTCCTGCAATCGTATTAATGTCAGGTCATTGTACGGTAGCACCTGTATATGATTTTAAGGTTCTTTATGAAAAATTGTTAAGAGATTTTAAGGTTATTGTAATTGAAAAATTCGGATATGGTTATTCTGATATTTGTGAGTCGCCTTGTGATATAGATACACTTGTTGGGGTACAAAGACAGGCATTAAAAACGCTTGGAGAAACGGGACCGTATGTTTTAGCTCCTCATTCTATGTCGGGGCTCGAAGCAATCAGATGGAAGCAAAAGTTTCCTGATGAGGTTTCTGCTATTATAGGAATTGATATGGCAACACCACTCTCATTCAGCGTTTGGAAAGAGCAAGACATCAAAAAAACAGTGCGACTTATGAAAGTTTTAAGAGGCCTTGGGCTTGCGCGTGCTTTATCTTCGATTAGTACTCTTTCTTTAACGGAGGAGGAAATTGAACAATACAAGCTTTTGAAAAAGAGAAATACCTTTAATACTTGTTGCATTAACGAGGCGAGAGAGGTTTTGAATAATGCAAGAGTTATAGACGAAGACGAAGATATTCAATGTCCAATGCTGTTATTTTCATCTGATGGAAAAGACCAAGAAATAGATTGGGTCAAAAATCAGGAAAAGTTTGCTTTAATTATGGGAGCAAAGCTAATTTCTTACGATTGCAGTCATTATATTCATCATTTTAAAAGTGAAGAAATGAGTAAAGAAATTATAGATTTTTTATCTTCAATAAATAAGTAAAAAACAATACTATTGAATTGCCTAAAAATATTCTTGCATTCTCTGATTGTTTATGGTAATATTTTATAAAGACATATTACTTTGGGGGAATAAAAATGAAAAGAATCGCATTATTAACTGTAAGCATTATTCTGATTATGTGCTGTCTTTCGGGATGTATTGTTATTCGTAGATATAGACATTTTGACATAGATCCAATTACAGTTTCATCAATTCAAGTATACGATTTGTGCGATGATGATGGTTGGGAAAGTCAATTTCTTGCAACGGATATTCCTGTTTATGAAATTTCCGAAGAACAAACTGCAGATTTTATATCAGATCTAAATGATATTGAGTTTTCTGATCATCTAATAATCACGATTGCAGCCATTGATCCAAGCTTTAATTATGGCGAATGGACAGTAAGAATAAACTATAGTGATGGCACGTATGAGCTGATTTCCGATGGGGGTTATGGCGAGACCTACGATTCAAATAATGAATGGGTAAGTAGTCACCATTGGAGTTGTGATGATGCTGAGTGGGAAGCATTTATTGGCAAATATGTTCCTGCAGACATTTTTAATCACCATCAAGATAAAGAATGATATAGATATGAAAAGGACACCGCGGTGTCCTTTTTTAATTATGTTTTATTTAAAATCCCTTGAAAAACCTCAAAAAATGTAGTATAATAGTTGTGTATTTTATTTCACATATTGGAGAAAAACAATGGAAATTAAAAAGATAGTTATCACGGGCGGTCCTTGTGCGGGCAAGACGACTGCTATGAACAGAATACAGGGTGTTTTCACAAAGCTTGGATACACGGTACTTTTCGTTCCCGAAACTGCAACCGAGCTTATCACCGGAGGCGTAGCTCCCTGGACCTGCGGTACAAACGTTGAGTATCAGGTGTGCCAAATGCAGCTCCAACTTGAAAAAGAGAGAATATTTACGCAGGGGGCACTTACTATGCCTGTCGATAAGATCCTTCTTGTTTGCGACCGTGGAGCACTTGATAACAAGGCATATATGACACAAGCCGACTTTGATCTGGTTCTTGACGTCGTTGAACACAATGAGGTCGAGCTTCGCGACAGTTATGACGCGGTATTCCATCTTGTGACCTGTGCCAAGGGTGCCGAGGAATTCTATACACTTGAAAACAACGGTGCAAGAACCGAAACCGTTGAGCAGGCGGTTGCACTTGATGATAAAATTGTTGCCGCTTGGACAGGACATCCACACCTTAAAATTATCGATAATGCCACAGATTTTGAATATAAGATCAAAAGATTGCTCGATGAGATGACATCCTTTCTTGGCGAAGAGGCTCCAAGAGATATTAAGAGAAGATTTCTTATTGATTATCCCGATATATCTTACCTCGAGAGCCTGGCGAACTGCCAGAGAGTTGAGATAAGCCAGACATACCTTATCTCGCAGGACGGGGAAGAGAACCGAGTTCGTCAGAGGGGTATGAACGGAAATTATATCTATTTCCAGACAAAGAAGAGATATGTTGCCGATTCGCAGAGAATCCGTCTTGAACGCAGACTCTCAAAGGACGAATACATTCGTTTGCTGATGGATGCAGATCCTTCTTGTCGCCCAATCAGAAAGACGAGATATTGTCTGACTTATAAAAATCAGTATTTTGAAATTGACGTTTATCCGTTCTGGAATGATAAGGCAATTCTTGAAATAGAGCAGAGCACAGAGAGCTCAGAGATTATTTTCCCTGACTTTGTGAACGTTGTTCGTGAGGTTACGGATGACGAGGCATATAAGAACTTGACACTTGCAAAAATATGATAATTAACTGACCCACATGGATTACCATGTGGGTTTTGCTTTTTGTATGTTGTTCAAATTTTAATTTATCTGTGAGTTGTTCGCACTCGCCTGTGCGATTGTTTTGCCCCGCTTTTTCAAAAGCGGGAGCCCAGCGGCTTGAGCGATACGCCATTTCTTTTTTGCAAAGCTTTTTTCTTTGTGGCTATACTGCCAAAGAAAAAAGCGTCTATCAAGTCTTGGTACCAAAGGTTTTTAGCCGCTTTTCTTTGCCACTAGAGGCACAAAGAAAAGCTAACAAAAGAAATGCCGATTCGCCTACGCGGCGGGCGCCACTACTCGTGGAGAGCCACCTTTAAAAAGGTGGACGAAACACTCGCTTTGGTTCGTGCTAACATAACGACAAACCCCAATTTAATTAATCATCAAAAACAGTATTATTCTTCAAAGGAGAAAAAATATGAAAATAGCACTTATTGCTCACGATAAGAAAAAAGACCCAATTATTGAACTTGCTAAGACGTACAAGGACGTTCTCTCTGAACACGAGCTTTATGCTACAGGCACAACGGGTACACTCATTATGGGTGAAACCGGACTTTGCATACATAGAATGAAATCCGGTCCTCTCGGAGGTGACCAGCAGATTGGTGCGATGCTTGCAAACGGTGAGCTTGATCTCATCATTTTCTTGCGTGATCCCCTCACAGCACAGCCCCACGAGCCCGACGTTTCTGCTCTCCTTCGTCTTTGTGACGTTCAGAAAATCCCACTTGCCACAAATGCATCAAGTGCAATTATTATGCTTGAAGCACTCAAGCAAGGAATTTACTTCAAATAGCATAAAAAAGGACTCGAATGAGTCCTTTTTATTTGTAAATTGGGGTTTGTCGAGCAGTTTACCCTCGCTCGCTGTCATAAGGAAGGCTCCCTTGTGTAAAGGGAGCTGACGCCGAAGGCGGCTGAGGGATTGTTACCACGAAATTGTTGCTTTTTACAATCCCTCCGTCTCGCTTGCGCGAGCCACCTCCCTTTACACAAGGGAGGCTATTTTTACCTCCCGTAAGGTAATTGGATATATTTATAAAATCTATTTACAACCCGCAAAAATTGTGATATAATAAAGATGCCAAACAAAACCAAATAACTTTTAAGGATAAATGCCCTATTTTTATAGGGTGTCTTATACCCTTTTCTATTTTTTGCGAGTCAGATTAAATCAGGCAAAAACGCTTGCTCCGCTGACTTGCATTTGGTGTTTATCCGTGAAGTTGGTTTTG
>JAZNWX010000257.1:0-3468 GCA_045593575.1 Eubacteriales bacterium
CCTGCTCCAATTATGCAATTATCTTCAATAACTACGCCATCTAAAACGATAGCTCCCATTCCAATCATTACGTTATTACCAATAGTACAACCGTGTATTATAGCTCCGTGACCAATGGTAACGTTGTCACCGATGCTTACACCAAAATCCTTGCTTGTGTGGATAACTGCGTTATCCTGAACGTTGGAGCCATCACCGATTTTAATGTCATTAGAATCTCCTCTGATGACGGCATTGAACCAAACACTGCTGTTTTCTCCTATTTCAACGCTTCCGATAATTTTCGCACCATCTGCTATAAAAATACTTTTATCATTTGATTTCATAAAGACCTCCGAGATTTGAATTATCTGAAGTCGGTTTTTCCGTCCTCAAAATATATTCTTGTTCTCATAATATCATAATGCTCTTTTGTTACGTCGCCCGACAAAATTCCGAGCTTATCCTTAAGCATTGTAACGATATTTTCGGGATTGATGTGAGGGTGTGTCTGGTTGATAGATGCCGACAATTTGGCATTAATTTTAATAATCTCACCGTCAAAATCAACTCTTACGTCACGGATATATGACGCAATATCGATCTCTTTAAAGAAAATCTTTTTATATTTATCCTTAGCTTTTTTCAGGATTATTACCTGCTCGCCACACAAAATTTTTTCGATCTCATCTGCCAAGCTATCATCTGCGTTCTGAGTTTTGATTGTGAAATCATATTCAGCCCAATAAATATCCTCTAACGCAGTTTCGGGATAGTAGGCATCAAGAAAACGAAGCTCCTCGGTAAGCTCATAATTTATATGCTCCATAAGCTCAGCAGGTGGGATTGCCCTCTCGACTCTGACATCAAGATACTCACATTCACTTTGTGCACCAACTGACAATGGAAGTGCAATAATTAGCTTTGCGCGAGGGTTAAATCCTTTTGAATACCAAAGCGGAGCTTTGGCACGCACAAGCACCTTTGCCATCGCTTTTTGAAGATCGAGATGCGAAATATACTGCAAATTTCCAACCTTTCGGAACTTAAATCTTATGTATTTCGGCTCTTCAAGCATTGGATAATCGGTTTTTGAATATGGCTTTAATTTTGTTTCGGACACCACGTTCTCTCACCTCCAAGCTTATTTACTCCGCATCCACTACACTTTTCACGGCACGATGGAGTCGTTTTTTCAGCATAAGCATTCTTTCTCTCACGCTTCAAAAACTCTTTTGTAACACCGCAGTCAATTACATCCCAAGGAAGTACCTCGTCCTCACCCCAAGCTCTGTTTGAGTAGAAGTTATAGTCGATACCGCAGTCCTCAAAAACCTTGATCCACTCATCATAATGGAAAAATTCATCCCACGCATCAAAGCAAAATCCTCTCTCACAAGCGAGAGCCAAGGCAGGTGCAAGCCTTCTGTCACCTCGTGCCAAAATTGCCTCTACGTGAGAAACACGTGCATCGTGATGAACGTAACGGATTTTTTTATCTGTTATCTTGCTTTCAAGATACTTCTGCTTTTCAACAAATGTTTCCATAGAGTCCTGTGCTTCCCATTGGAACGGAGTGAATGGCTTTGGAATAAAGCAGGAAACACTGACAGTCACAGAAGGTGCTCTTCCCTTTTGTCTGTTGGGATTAGCATAATATTCCTCAATAACAGCCTTTGCAAGGGCTGCAATTCCGTCAAGATCCTCATATGTTTCCGTCGGCAAGCCCATCATAAAGTACAGCTTACAAGATGTTTTTCCTGCATCAAAACCAACGTTAACCGCACGCAAAAGGTCTGTTTCACAGACATTTTTATTTATAACGTCACGAAGGCGTTGACTTCCCGCCTCAGGTGCAAAGGTAAGAGATCCTGTGCGAACAGTTGAAATCTTATCCATAAGCTCCTTTGTGAAGCTATCTACGCGGAGTGAGGGCAAGGACAAGCTTACCATATTATCATCCGTCCACTTAAGAAGCTCATCAGTAAGCTCGGAGAGACGTGAATAATCACTTATTGAAAGCGATGATAGTGAAATCTCATCATATCCCGTTGCCTCAAACAGACATTTTGCCTGATCGTTAAGCACACCGGGAGTTTTTTCTCTGACAGGACGGTAAACCATTCCCGCCTGACAGAATCTACAGCCTCGGATGCATCCGCGGTACACCTCAAGCATAATTCTGTCGTGCACTGTTTCGATATAGGGCATAACCACTTTGTCGGGGAAATATGCCTTATCCATATCGGTCATAATTCTCTTGAGAACTCGCTTAGGTACGTCATCATACACGGGTGTATATCCCTTGATTGTACCGTCATCGTTATAGGTAACGTCATAGAGGGAGGGCACGTAAATTCCGCCAATCTCAGCAGCGGCTCTGTGAAGAAAACCCTTCTTTGTATATGTACCGTTCTCCTTCATTTCAATGTAAAGTCGGGTAAATTCAACAAGATTTTCCTCACCCTCACCAATTGAGAAGCAATCGAAAAATTCAGCAACAGGCTCTGCGTTATATGCACAGGGGCCACCGCCGATTATGATGGGAAAATCATCCCCCCTATCCTTTGCATAAAGAGGAATTGATGCAAGCTCAAGCATTTTGAGAGTTGTGGTATAGCACATCTCGTATTGAAGCGTAATTCCGATAATATCGAAATCCGTGAGCTTATCTCCGCTTTCGTGGGCACAAAGAGGAATATTATGCTCCTTCATCTTTTTCTGCATATCTATCCAAGGAGCATAAACTCTTTCGCACCAAACGTCACTTTCCTGATTGAGAACACCGTAAAGTATTCTCACACCGAGATTGGACATTCCTATCTCATATGTATCGGGAAAGCAGAATGCCCATCTCGCCTTAATATCTTTTTTATCCTTAATTATCTGTCCGAACTCGCCGGCACTGTATCTGCCGGGCTTTTCCACAGACTTAAGGATCGAACTGTTTTTATTATTCATTATTACACCGTTAATTCTTAATATAGAAATAAGTCAAAAGTCCCATAATGGAGGCACATACCGCAGTGGTCAGGAACAACGCAAGAAGAGTCATTGTATTGATTCCCGAGAGCAGCATAAGTGCAAACGATAAAATTCCCAAAACAACAAGTGCAACTATTCTTATTTTGGAAATAAGAGATTCAAATCGATTGAGCTTTATGCACATCATAAGTGCTTCTGAAAGAGCACGCACGTTTTTAACCGATACAACTCCGCTTTCTATTGACTTTTCGCTGGGCTTTATCTCCTTGAGAGTAGGACGGACGATGCTGATTGAGAATTTCTTCATCTCGCCATATTTCTTTGCCCACTTGCTGTTTACGTTTGGATCCGATGATCTTATTCCGATTTTAACACCGCGTGAGGTGAGCTTGCGTGCAAGACGTTCGAATTCGCTTGAGAACTGATACGTAACGTAGAGCTTTGCACCCAAAACACCGTTAAGTGCGATGAACATAATGCTTTCTTCTCCGCTTTCCTCAAGCT
>JAZNWX010000258.1:0-8325 GCA_045593575.1 Eubacteriales bacterium
TCCTTTTTCAAGGTTACCAACGATACCGCCTGTTTCCTTTGCGCCTTCAATATTAACATAGCTTGTGCAGTTTTCAACCGTACCGGATACTACGTAACCGACTACACCACCATTAAGAACTCCACCGCCATATACTGAACCGTACGTGCTAAGATTCTTGATTGTTCCTGCATATACAATACCGAACAATGCATCGTTTCTATTAGTTTCTGCAGCAGTGATATTAATTCCTCTTACTGAGCAATTATTACCGTCAAATGTACCGCCGAATCTTGAATAGTTATTCCAACCGTGAGAATAACCGATTCTAAGATAGTTACCGTTCAAATCAATGCTCTTTGTAAGTTTAAAGAATACACCGCTAAATACTGTATAGCGGTTAGTTGCATCAGTCTTTGTTCCCTCAGCAGAATGCTCGTTAATAACCTTTGCAAAATACGCAAGGTCAGCAGCACTTTGAATGAGATAAGGATCCTCTTCCGTTCCGCTACCGCTAAGACTTGTGCTTACGGAAGTTCCGTCCCAAGTATCGAGCTCGGAATAGTAAATCGTCACGGTTTGATTATCAAGAGCAGTCCCCATTACGTAATCGTGAGAAGCCGCATAGCCCTCAATACTCTTTGCATAAACGGTATATGCTTCGTTATAGCCATATTCAAAGGTATCCGCCTCTGCAGCAACGCTACCGTCAAGATACAAGTGATTAACCGTTATCGTATAAACCGCATTTTCCGTTTTCGTTCCGCCACAGTTTCCGCAGGTGAAGGTGATTATGCCCTCAGAGAGCGCGCCCTCATCCCACGCATGACCCGTTGCGGCAATTTCAACCGTGGTGAGCTTATTACCCTCTGCATCGTAGTTGCCGCCGCATACGGAGCAACTATAGTATTCAACGCTTCCTGCTGCCTCGCAAGAATTTGCTTTTGCCTCGTGATATGTCAAATCGTGAGCAGAAATCGTTCCGTTATCAACGCAATCCGTCAATGTAGGAGTACCGGAGCTGTGAACCGAGCCGTAAATACCGCCAAGATTTGTGCAGCCCTTAACCGAGCCGTAGTTAACGCATCCCGTCAACGTTCCGCTTGCCTTACCCGCGATACCGCCAACGCTGTCGATACCAACTACTGAGCCATAGTTTACGCAATTGATTACTGTTCCGCCCTGGCAAGTACCGATCATAGCACCTGTTTCGGAAGAAGCAGTTGAAGTTACGTTAACGTAGTTTACGCAATTTTCGAGTGTTCCGTTGTACAACCAGCCAACAATACCGCCCGTCATAAGATCGTCACCCTTAACTGTTCCACACACCGTCAAATTCTTAACCGTACCCGAAATAACGCTGAAAAGACCTGCGCCCTTGCCGGATTCGGTCATATTAAGATTGATAATAGAGCAATTATTACCGTCAAAGATACCGCTGAATATCTTTCTTCCGCCCCAACCGGGATATTCACCAATCTTCATTGAGTGGTTTCCAAGGTCGATACTTCTCGTCATCTTGAAGTAAACACCCTTGAAGTTTTCGGCAGCCGTCATATTTTGGTCGATATACGCAAGATCAGCTCCGCTCTGAATAAGGTAGGGATCCTCTTCCGTTCCGCTACCGCTAAGACCTTCGCTAACGGTTACACCGTCCCAAATGTTTTCCATTGTGTATCCGCACTCGCAAGTACAAATAACCTTTCCGTCGAAAATCACTCCGCTATCGAACGTATGAGCAATAAGCTCGGATTTTTCACCGCAGGTACCACAAGCTTTCCAGTGATTATTTTCATCTTTAAGCAATTCGTCACCGTAGCTGTGTCCGTTAGCCGCAATCTCCTCCTGCGCAACGAAAACCTTACCGCATACTGAACAATGTGATCCCTCAGTAAGACCTGTAGTGGTACAATCTGCCTCTACTCCTGCATCAACCACCTCGGTGTGACCGAGTTTTTCGGTTGCGTCAGACGTATTGGTATCACCACAAACGCTACAGGTGTTCGTTGTATATCCGCCATCTTCACAAGTGGGAGCAGTTACAACGCTATCGTATGAGTGTCCGGGAGCCGTGCGAACATCACCGCAGCTATTACAATCAACGTCCGTGCAAGCGTTATCATAGATATGCTCGCCTTGTTCACGGGTTGCACCGCATTCATCACAATCAACATCGGTGCAATTAGAATAAACGTGGTCACCTACCGTGCGCGTAGCACCGCAAACGTTACAGTCACCGTCACAAGCATTGTCAAACTTATGATCTTCGGGAATTCTCGTTACACCGCAAACGTTACAGTCACCGTCGCAAGCATTATCATACTTGTGTTCGTCGGGGGTTCTCGTTGTACCGCAAACGTTACACTCTCCATCGCAAGCATTGTCAAACGTATGCTCAGCAGGAGTTCTCGTCACACCGCACACGTTACAATCAGCATCGCAATCACCGTCATAAACGTGCTCTGCAGGAGTTCTCGTTGCACCGCAAACGTTACAGTCACCGTCGCAGGCGTTATCGTAAGTGTGCGCCGCCTTGTCAGCAGGTATGTTACAGCCCGAGCAGGAGTGCCAATGGTTTTCACCGTCCTTGCTCCATTTGTCAGAATAATCGTGCTGATGTACCTCAAGAGGCGCGGTTTCCAAGTAACCGCAAGCTGAACACTCGCGAGTTCTTTCCGTTTCGCCCTCATTCCACTCACCAAAGGAGTGAGTGCCCTCTTCGTTTTTGAGTCCGCATTCACATTCGTGCCAATGGTTTTCCGCATCATATTTCCATTCTTCACCAAATTCGCATTGATGATTAAGCGTACACGAAGCGAAAACAAGCATCAAAATCAATGATAAGCAAACCAATAAAAGCTTATTGTTTTTCATTTTTCATACCTCCAAAATATTTTTATAGATACTATTGCTTAGGAACAGTATTAATTGTGAACGTAAATTGATTTTCGGATTTGATATACGCGCCCTGAACTGTGGAATAGTATCTAACCTCAACCGTCTTACCGCCGTTTGAGAAATAGAACATAGCAACCGCACCGACACCGCCCGAGCTCTTATATCTTGAATCCATCGCCTGAGGATTGATCAAGATATTAGTAACTGTGTTACCGTTGTCACCCGTAAGCTGTGTACAAACGACGTTATCGGAATCAACGTGTCCGCTCAACACCATAACGATATTTGCGTGCTTCTTAACGAGCTTATTCCACAAATCGTCACCGTTGTTAGCAACGTCGCCCATCGCAGTATTGTAAAGAGTATCGTTAGTTCCGTCGGGCTTTCTTGCGCAAAGAGTATTGTTTGCAAGCAATTCGCCCGTTCTGTGCATATATGCGTGAGTCACGATAATTACGTTATGATTGGGATGAGCCGCGATTACCTCATTTGCCCAGGCAACCACAAGGTCACCCGCGCCAAAGTCGAGTGTAACAACCATATAGTCAAGCTCGCCCGCCGTGAAATAATGAACGGAGTTCGTGCTGTTAATAAAGTAGTTATCCCCTACTTGAGAAGCGTAGTCCGTATATGTGCTGTTAACACCGAAATATTCTTCATAGAATACAGGCCCATCGTGATTTCCGCGAACCAAGGAATAATCCAGAACTCCGTCAAGGCGTGCAATTTGCTTATATGCAAACTCTGCTTCTTTATCCATTTTTGCCTTATCAGCAGCACTGCTGGTTGGCTCATATTCGTATGTGGTCTGAACTATATCACCAAGGTTAAATACGTGAGCTATATTTTTGGAATCTGCGTTATTGATTATGTAATCGTAAATCAACTTAAAATATTTATCCGAACCCATTTCTCTTGCATACTGAACCATGCATTGCTGGTCACCGATTATTGCAAATGAATAGTCAAAATCGGTTGGATCCTGAACAATAGTATCATCTACAAAAAATTCATATTGAGCACCGCAATCAGTTACTACGGGAGCTCCTGAACTGTGAGGGGCACCGAATATCTCGTTTGCATTAGATGTTCCGCTTATAGCACCGTAGTTTCTGCAGCTTGTAAGCGTACCGCCTGCAAAGCCTGCAATACCGCCAACACCGTCCTTGCCAACTACCGAACCGTAATTTATACATTTAAGAATGCTTCCCTGTGATGTTCCGCACAAGCCGCCTGTTTCAGCATCACCCGTTGACGTTACGTTAACGTAGCTTGAGCAATTTTCAAGCGTTCCTTGATATAGCCATCCAACGATGCCGCCTACCATTTTGTCATTTCCATTAACGCTACCGTAAACAGTCAGATTTTTAACTGTTCCCGAAACAACACTAAACAAGCCACCGCCCATTCCGGATTCGGTCATATTCAAATTTCTGATAGAACAATTATTGCCATCAAATATTCCGCTGAAAACTATTCTGCCGCCCCAACCGGGATATTCGCCGATCTTCATTGAATGTCCATTAAGATCAATGCTCTTGGTCATTTTGAAATAGACACCCTTAAAGTTTTCAGTTGATGTCATATGATGATCAATATAAGCAAGATCGGCACCGCTTTCGATCAAATAAGGATCATTCAAAGTACCCGAGCCCTTTAAACTATTGGTTACGTCGGTTCCATTCCAAACATCTAATTCTGAATAGTAAATGCTTACAACATTTGTCGCTTCATTAATGATTACGTAATCGTGTGAAGGAACAAGTCCGGAATAGTCCTTAGCTTTTACCGTATAAGGCAAACTATAATTTTCTATAGTTTCGCTCTCAATCAAGGAGCCGTCGAGATTGAAGTGATTTATTGTTAAGCCTTCTTTGTCACCGCCGGCGTTATCCCCACCATTTTCAAGATTGCTGCTAACCGCAATAGCCGCTAAGGACACGTTTCCTGAACTATTTGGCTCTATGGTAACTTTAATAGTAATAACCGAGTATTCCGATGTATCAAATGCAAAGCTTACTACTTTATTTACAGAATTGTTTCCTGCTGTAAATTCTGTAGAGCTTGCAAGAAGCTTGCCACTTGCAGAATATACCTCGATCTTATTCGTTGATTTCCAAGCGCCTGTATAGAGAACTATTCTCTTAGCACTTGGAGTAACGTTCAATGTCAGCGCAATTCCATCCGTACTACAGGTTCCGCTTGTAGATCCGGAAATGCTTTGCTGCTCCAAACCATCGCTATAAGAAATTCTTGCTTTATAATCCGAGAATTTGAATGAAGTTCCAAATATTGCATTTCCTAAAACGTTGCCTTCCTTCTTTTGAACAACGTCAACGCTACTTCCAAAATGCATCCAGTCAATATCGCCAAGCGCTGTCAGATCAACATCACCGCTCGCATCAACGCTACCAATAAATTCAACCTTTACGTCGCTGTTAAGATCAGCTTTCTCCGGCAATTCTGCACTTGCGCTTACTCCATACATTGATAAATAGCAAACAAGATCGTACCTTGCATTGTCATATATCTTCTTAGTGTATTCACTTGCTACCATCGAATAGGTAACGTAAAGCTTACCACTATTATTATCCGTCTTTTCAATGATAACACGTTTTGTGTAGCTTCCGTCGATATCACCGAAGTTCACGGTTTGAACATTACCTGCACTGTCACGTACAGTTACTTTTGCTGTTGACTGATATCCACCAAGATACAAAACGTAATATTTCGCATCAGGATCAGTATCTATTTCAAATGAGAAGTCCTTTTGTGAATTAATTGATGCTGACGAGAAATCTCCATTGTCAAACAACTTAACAAATTTTCCGTTATCAATCCAAGGTGTATCGTAAGACGTTATGGAGGAGAAAATATCGCCTTCATAGTTCTTATTATCACCAAATGATATCCAATCGAGAATTGAATTATCAAATGCAACGCCTTCGCCCGCTTCTTCTGTGGACAATTTAAAAGGAGTTTCTACTTTTTCATAGGAATTATTAGTTTGAGATTCTTCTGAGCTTGAATAGAATACTTTTATCTCATAGTTATCATAAACCGATCCTTCAACTATAAATTCATATACATCACTATCAAGTGAAGCACCGTCAAATGCAAAAGGTACACCGTTATTTGATTTGGAAAGAAAATCAAAATCTACTACCTTGCCATTCACTGTAATAGAAGTAACGGATCCCCATCCAGGATTAGTGTGCAATCTAACTGTCCACTTACGCTGTGTAAATGCTCTATCGCCCTCGAACTCTCCCTTTGCAGCACCAATATTAACAATTAATGCTTCGCGTCCTTTATCAAAGTCCATTGTAATATCGGTCGTTCTATAGAATCCCGATTTATATGCCGTCGTTGTTGTGTCATCCTCATACAAGCTGATCTTCGCATCATAATTGCTTGATGGGTAAACGTCAAGAACCATTTCACTCCAGTCCTTTTCGTTGACATTGATCATATTGGGAGCAAGAGCAACGAGTGAACCCTCTCTTACAAAAATGGGTGATGTTTCAAGTGGATGAGTAACACTGTAAGTAGCAGGACCTACGAATCTTTCACCGCTCCAAACGTCGATCCAAGTGCCATCGGGAATAAATACCGTTCTTATATTGTAGCACTCTGAATCGCCCTGCTGCAGATAACGCATATATACGTGGGCATTGCCACCGTATTCAGCATATCTTACCTCAATAGTGTGAGTTGAGTTCGCCTCGTAAACAGGTGTTGTCAAATTTGTATCGTAAACATTTAATCCGTCAACCACCTTAACACCGTCAATATAAACTTCAATAGCATCATCTGCAAAGAATGTCAACGCCGCATCTCTTTCACCAATACTAATATTTCCCGTCCATTTGATCGAGAAATTATCAACAAGATCAAGACCACTCGGCCCTTTAGTTGTCCAATCGTAATATATATTGGAGTCAGTTCTTGTGAGCACGGGTGAACCGCTCCAGCTATTGTTATTGTAATACTCGGCTTTAAGTCCTTGTACGCCATTGTAAGTGAGCAATTCATCAGGAACCTTTGTGTCTGTTTCTTCAATGGGTGCAACCAAAATATAATCGCCAAGCAAATACTCGTCATTTCTGCTTGATTCGGGGTATTCAGGATACTGAATATCCAGTCGTTGCATTATCGGCAAGCCGGTATCATAGTTTTGCCTTGCCAAAGCATAGTATAAAGGAAGCAAACGGTATCTCATATCCAAATATGTGTGGGCTACCTCTTCCGCAGTTTCACCAAAGAGCCAAGGCATTCTTCCGTCCTGGTGAATATATCTATCGGAAGTGCAGTGTACACGGCAAATTGTTGACAATGCACCGTACTGCATCCATCTTGCATACATAGCATCGGTAACAGGTTGATTATGTCCACCTATATCACTTGACATATAGGGCAAACCAACCTCAGCGCCACCAAATATTGACGTATAAATCTCTTGTGCCAATGCATCGGAATTAGCCCCGATATCACCCGTCCACTGAATAGAATATCTATGTGCTGAAATATCGGACGCATAATACCATTTTCCGTGTAAAACACCGTCAACGTTTGCCATGATCAAGGATCTCTTCGCAAATTCATCCCAGTCAACAACGCTGTCACGGTATTCCTCGGTAATAAACTGATATGCATACATACCAAATGCGTAAGCACTTATATCGGGATCGCAAGAATTAAGAGATACGCTCCAGTTTCTGTCGTACCACCAATAATCTATGCCTAAAGACAAAATCAAGGTAAGCTTATCTCCACGGTATGCTACCTCGGATTTATCCAATCCGTTAGTTGTACCGATTACAGGCTCGGGATGGTCATTGAAGCAAATGTCAATGCCCATTTCTTCACATTCGGCAAGGAATGCCGCCATATCGGGAAACAATGAAGTGTTTATATCATAACCGATACCACCTGAGCCCTGTCCATCACTTCCTGAAGCTCTCCAGTCGGTGTCAATTACCAAAACGTCAATACTGTATCCTCTCTTTTGATAATCCATTATCTGCTTCATCGCTGACTGTGCAGAATAAGGATACCAACGAGAATCCCAATATCCAAGTGTTTGTAAGCTAACCATCTCGCTCTCACCCGTAACCTTTATATAGTCAGAGCAAAATTGTGAATAATCACCGTCGGGCAAGAATACGAAAACGTCTAAAGCATCATTTGAGAAATCCCAATCCTGCAGATAAGTAGTATTACTATTACTCGAATATCCATATTCTGAAGGGATTATTCTTGGACTATCTGTAAAATACCAGCTCTTAAGCTCATCCGAAGGGCTTGGCAAATAAACGTTTGTATCTGTTCTGCCTGCATCGGAGTACGCCCAGAGATTTTCACCTTGTGAATCGGTGATATAAGCATCCTCTGCCTTGCCTCCATTAGGAATATGAACTGTATATTTAGATGTTTTTATCAAAGTAA
>JAZNWX010000259.1:0-7381 GCA_045593575.1 Eubacteriales bacterium
TACATCACCGTCTGCATATGTTTCCTTAGCAAATTCAGGCCACTGGCTGAAGTTAAGGATGTATGCGTTGTAGTCGGGATCTATTGCCTGACAAACTTTGCAAGAGCCTGCAAAGAAGTCATGTCCGAGAGCTTCGCCCTCTGTTGCACCACAAGCAGAACATGATTTAGCAGTTGTGCAAGTTGCATCTACCCAAGAGTGACCAAGAGCTTCGCCCTGTGTTTCGCCACATTCACATTTAGCTGCTTCTGTACATGTTGCATCTGAGAATACGTGTACGTGATAATCAGCAACGAGTGTAAGTGTTCCATCATCATTAATTGTAAGTGTTAATACTACTTCAACGTTACCGGGGATGAACAACTTTTCTGATGTACCTGTTGATGTGTTTGCAAGAATTGCATCCTTGTCATTTTGATATGTAGATGACATGAACCAATCCTTATTTGCACCAAAAAGGTCACCTGTCTTAACAAATACATAAGAATCCTGTGTAAATGTTACTGTGAGCTTACCGTCAACGAATTTGTATTCGCCAAGGTTTTCATAGTCATTATTGCAACCGTAGTCCGCACCGTTGATATAACCGATAAGGTAGTAGTCAACGTATGTAGGATCCTTTTCGCCACAATCACATACACCGTCTTCGAATGCGTGTTCATGTCCACATACTGAGCACTTACCGTCTACCATTTCGTGAGGAAGTGTAGGAATATATGACAAAAGGAAGGCTTTTTCACAGTAAGAGCATACGCCTGCAAGCAAGCCCTGTTCTGAACATGTGGGTTCTTGATATACGAAGTAATTTTCTTCCTCGAAAAGGTGTCCTTCGTCACCAAGAGATGGAATCTCTACGAATGTTTCAGGATCTGCTTTTCCACACACATCACATACCTTGTGTGCTTCATAACCGGGAAGACATGTAGGAGCCTTCGCTTCTACATCCTTTGTGTAAGAGTGTGCTATAAGAGCAATCTCTTCCTTGCCCTCTGTGTATGAGCATCTCTCACATCCCTTGTGTGCTGTGTATCCTACTTCTGTACATGTAGCTGCTACTTCTGCTACATCTACAAGGCTGTGTCCGAGTGCTTCGCCCTCTGTGTATCCACAACCTTCTCTTGTACATGTGGAGGGTTCTGTACATGTCGCATCTGCCATGTTGTGACCCTTCGCAGGTATTTCGAAACGAGTTCTTTCCTCGTATCCACATACCTTACATACAACACCGGCTGATTTGCCTGCTGTTGTACATGTTGCGGGTTCTTCCCCAAATGCTTCAAGTGTATGGCCGTCTGCACAAGGATCTACTTCCTGTTCACATCCTACAAACGCCATTACTGCCATAGTGAGTACCATCACTATGAGAAGTGCTTTGATAATTTTTTTCATAAATCTTCTCCTTTTTGTTTTTATGATTAATTTGTTAATCATATTAATTAGTTAATTGACCGATTTTACTCGCTCTTTTTACCAAGGTCTGTATTTTTTAACGACCTCATCAAAATTAATATTATTATTTATCTCGCAATGCTCGTTCAAATAGTCAATTAAATCTTCCATTTGCTCATAGGTGATATTAATATCCCCATCACATATAGTGACTCTGAGCGCCTTGGAGTCAATCCAAAACAATTTCTTTTCAAAATTCTCAACATCGATGGGCAAATTGTTATCCTTAACATACTGCTTAAATACGTCATTTTCAAACAATACACCCGCCGGTGTATCAAGTGTATACTTTGAAGGATACTCTCCTTGTTCTAACGCATCGGGAGTTAGTTTTTTTTCAAATTCAACACCGTTAAGAATAATGTTGGATTTATCAATTATTGAAGCGGTATTCAATGCTGCATAAATCTCATATTGACCGTCCTCAAGTTCAAAAGAGTCACTTGAATCTCTATAAGATTTAATATCGTCGATATCCACGTCAATAATAATGTGTTCTGTAGCATTTGCCTTGACCTTAACCTTGCCAAATGCCTTTAATTCCTTAATCGGTCGATATATATTGGAGCTTTTCTTTCCTATATATATTTGTATAACGTCTTCACCGTCAATTTCACTCTCATTGGCAATATCAAGTGAAACTTTAATTCTGTCACTCTCAACATCATATTTAAAATTGGAATAACTGAATTTAGAATAACTGAGTCCATATCCAAACGGCAAAATAAAGCCGTTATCCTTTAAATCATAGTATCTGTATCCCACAAAAATATCATCATAATAATATGTATGATAGATATCTCTTCTGAGATATTCTTGATTTATTGGATTTTGCTCCAATGACGATACCCAAGTTTCGGGTAAACGTCCGCTTGGATTGTGAAGTCCGAACAAATTGTTAAAAATCGCTTCGGACTGCCCCTCGCCTGCCAAGTAAGTAATGAACATCGAGCTTGATAATTCATACACTTCTTTGACGTTAACAACACTTCCGCTTACTAAAACGGTAGCAAATGTGCCAAACACTTCTTTCACCATTTTAAGCACTTCAATTTGCTGTGGACGAAGGTCAATAGTGCTTCTGTCGATTCCTTCGGATTCGTCATGCTGATACTGGCCAAGGAATAATAATACTTTATCGTATTTGCTCTGATACTTTTTCAATTCGTCGGTTGTAACGGTTGCCTTTTCTTCATCAAAGCATTCGACAAAGTCATAGGTGATGCCGTTTGAATTCAAAACGTCAAGAAATGTAGTGTCCTTATACGCATTTACCCAACCGCTTCCCTTTCCAACAAATCTTGCATGATTTGCAAAATATCCCAAAATCAAAATTTTGTGATTCTTTGAAATCGGCAAATAGTCATTTTCATTCTTAACCAAAACCACGGTCTTATCTGCAACATTGACTGCCTGAGCATGAAGCTTGTCAAGATCAAGCTCATCAAGTGGTTTTGTGTTTTTAAATTTTGAAATTGTTTGATAAATTTCGTTATCTAACTTAATAAGATCATCATCATCAAACGTTTTTCCGTAACCCCTATCCATAAACTCATAGCTCATCTTGGCTAAGGGCATTTCAATATTCAAACCTGTTCTGAAGGTTTTTCCCTTGTCGCTTACTGCACACCAGTCGGACATAATAAGTCCCTTGAAGCCGAATTCCTGTCTAAGCTTCTTTTGTAACAAATACTCGGATTCATTAACGTAAACTCCGTTTATTTTGTTATATGATGTCATTATAGACGAGGGATTTGAATACTTGAGAGTATATTTAAATCCTCTCAAATAAATCTCGTTAAGTGCACGGAGTGACACGTCACTGCTGTTTACTGTTCTTCCGTGCTCCTGAGAGTTGCAGGCATAATGCTTAACGCAAGCACCTACCCCCATATCCTCAAGTCCGTTAACGTATTGTGCAGCCAGAACACCTGTTAAATAGGGATCTTCAGAAAAATACTCAAAATTTCTTCCACACATAACGTATCTTTTGATATTGATTCCGGGGGCTAAAAGCACATTTGTCTTATGATGCAAGCATTCCTTTGCAATAAGCTCACCCGTTTCGTAGCAGGCATCCTTATCAAAGGAGGCGGCCAATGCACTCGGTGTGGGCATACAGACAGTTTGAATTACATCCTGCTGCTCTGTAAACCCGTTTTTCAGGGGCTTGCGGAGCCCGCTTGGACCGTCATTTAATATAATAACGTTTTCAGGGTCGCGATAGCTCGCTATCTCCCAAGCGGATAGCCCCGTAAGATACTTGTATCGGTTAAATCTTTCGTTTTTATTCATAATTACTGAATTAAATCATTAATTGAAAAATACGAATCAAGGCTCTCTTCTGTATTTCCCTCGCCCGCATCCTTAATCAAATAGTTATCCGTTGCGGTTTTGTTTTCATCAACCACGGATATATCATTATAATTAAAGCAAAGTTTAATTGCGTCGGGATCCTCAATTCCGAGATCCTCATAGCTTATATAAAGCTCAATCATCATACCGTCGGACTCACCACCGTTAAGAAGTCCCTTTGCGGTAACGTGGAAATCATAATCTGATATATTCTTGTTATAAACCTGATTCCCAAATTCAAGTAATACATCATCAGCATCCAGGCTAAGACCGTCGGTGTAAACTCTTAAAAGATTTGCTGAGCTTAAGCAAATTGTAGTTCTTTTTGCTGCATCAGTTTCGGTGAGATAGATGATAAAGTCATCATTATTACCCTTTTGTCCCATATCGCCTCTGTGCCAATTTTCACCGTCAGTATAAATCTCACTGTCATTGATATCAGCTGCAATATAGAGTCCTTTTTCACCTTTGATAACATAAACCTTGCCAAGTTCATTGGGCAAAAGATTTTGCTTTGCGTTTGCATATTCGGACAAATTACCGTCTACATATGCAACACTCTCGCTTACGTTGACCTTAAGGCTGTATTCCTTAAGTCCCTCGGCAGTCTTTACGTTGAATTTAACATCCTGTTCACCAAGCTTATTAATATCGTAATCGAAATATTTTTCAACCTTTACGTATCCACTATAGTAATTTGTAAAAGATGCCTTAACGTATTGAGGCAAATCAACCTTTACTCCAAAGGGTACGTCAATAGTTTGTTCATCGAT
The DNA here is from genome assembly GCA_045593575.1 of Eubacteriales bacterium. Lineage (GTDB taxonomy): Bacteria > Bacillota > Clostridia > Oscillospirales > CAG-272 > RGIG4608. Next base: position 4,578 of record JAZNWX010000259.1, read on the forward strand.
ATTTTCAATAACTCTTGGATCGTTATAAGAAATAAATTCTGCCGCGATTCTGTTACCGAGAATATTGTTGCTCATAGCACCAAAGTGCCAGGGCCCAAATGTATTTGTATACAAATCGCTTGTTTTAATTAAGGAAACGTTATTAAGATTATTTGAAACATTAGCTTGAATTTCTCTTAATACATTAGAATATTTAGCACTGTTTGTCAATGCCTCTGTAATAACTACGGGCATATCCTCATCGCCAAAATAAGCTCTGAAGTCATTAATGAAATATGTCAATGCTTTTTCATAAATCAACATATTATCATCGAATTTAGCATCCTGTTCACCGTGAACGAATGCCATTCCATCAATAACAGCTTCATATCCGAGATCGTTGAGCTCTGCTATTGCCTTTTCAACCAGATGATACAAATTATTTGTAAGGGGACCTGTTTCCTGTCCCTTATCGGTTGCGTCTGACTGACTAAGATTGAGGTGAGCTGCTACCTCGCTATCATCAATTGCAGAAGTGGAATACCAGTGATCTGTAAAGGTAGAGCCACTTGCTGTATACTTAACAATAACAGTTTTATAGTCTGCCTCAAATTTTGGATAAGCGGATGCCATCGTCTGACCAATTCCAAGCTCAGGACCGAATTCAGACGGGAAATCACCGTATCCGGGCTCCAAAACATCAATATACAAGGAGTCATTAATTCCCGGAATATCTTCAAGTGCTGCCATAGGTAAACCGTCAGCTAAAATATCGACGTCAACGTTAATTTCTTTATCATCATCGCTCAAATCGTCAACCAATGCTTTTCCACGGGCACCGGACTGTCCTGCCAGAACGATTATGTGAACCTTATTGTCCTCGTTCGGCGTGGGAGGAGTTACAGGGCTTGTGGTTTGCTCTGTATCCGTACAGCCGACAAAGGCTGTGATCGTAAGACAGCAAAGAAGCAAAATAGATAATATTTTTTTCATATTTCCCTCCTTATTTGCCTAAAACAATAATTTCATTGAGTGCTGCTGCGTACTCTGCATTAATGCAGATAACAACGTGATCTGCTTCGAATGTATTCACAAACTCAATTGTGAAGGCACTGTTGGGGAATACAAATTCCTTTTCGTCGTTCACATATTGATCATAACAGAACTGAGGATAAAGAACTGCATTACCGTTGCCGAAATCAATGTACTTGATTTCAGACAAAACCTTGTCATAATAAGCACTGTTATATATTGCGATACCACCGATCTCATAAACCTGATCAAATGTCAACTCAATATATGAATATCCTGTGCCAAGTGCCACTTCCTTATCTGCCTCGCCGTTAAGATTGTAACAGTCAACAATGTAATTATCATTGATTGCACCTGCGTTTGTCACATTCTCTGACTTAACCTGTGCAAACGGTGCGATATTTGTATATCCGCTGATTTCTCCGGGGAGAGGCTGGATAGAATATGTCGGACCGTTGCAGAAAGGAACTCCGTTTGCATCAAAATGGATGTAATCAAATGCAAAGTATCTTCTTGTGTATCCCTTATTGCTATTACGGTTCTGATGTGCGTGATAGCCTATCATAACCTGATCTCCAATGTTGAAGAAGCAATGGTGACCTGTACCCGAAGCAAATCCTGACCACTGTTCATATACTGTGGAGCTTGGAGTATTTGTTCCGGGGTATCCGAGCAACAAATTAGTCCAAAGACCGTTATTTACGTACGGTTTTTCATAAATACCAAGAGGTGAATCAGATACGGCGTAGCATACGTTATAGTACTTATTCCAGCATCCGTTTACCGAATAAGTCATATAGTATTTACCGTTGGATTTAATAACGTAAGGAGCTTCCACGATGGGCTGATCGTCTCTGAACATTTCCCAAGTGAGTGGCTTCAAAATGGAATTTGAAGAGCTCAATGCTCCCGGTTCAACAATTTTTGTATATGTAGACCAATCTGCTTCATAAGGACTGTTCATCTTAACACCGACAATATGCTGATTCTCATTACATAAAACGCTGTAATACATATACATTTCTTCGTCTTCATCAACGAATACTGTGATATCCAAAACATCAAAGTTTTGGTTTTTATCAAGGAAAATGGGTGTTGTAAGTCCATCAACCTTATCATTCTGTAATGGCTTGTATGGTCCAAGGGGATTATCTGCCACTACTACACTGTTACGACGAATTCCACTCTCATCGATTGCACTGTAATACATATAGTAAACGCCGTCAAAGCAATACAATTCAGGGGCATATATTGCCGCCTCTGATGCTTCCCATCCGTTATATGCATAGGAATCATAAATTGCATAATGCTTTTCGTAGCTTACAAAATCCTTTGTGGAGTAACAGTCAACAACGTTACCGTTTCTATCACTTGTACCTATAATATAATAAGTACCGTTTTCAACGTAAACATGAGGGTCAGGAAGCGGAACGTCATCAAGTGTATTGATATACCACATTGAATCGTTATATTCCATTTTCTCGCCGTCATAGGTGTAGGCGTGATCGATGTAATCAACATCCTCCTGCAAATTTGTTTCTACACTTTCAGGATAGGTGGGCTTTTCTTCTTCCACACATCCTGACAAAGTTCCCAAAATCATAACCATCACCAATAAAATAGAAATAATTCTATACATTCTTAAACCTCCAATTTTATTTGCATCATCAAATTCTGTCTCCGCAATTATCGTCGAAGATAAGAATTTTATCCTTATTCATAGCTAATTCAACTTCTGTATGAGGTTTAATTAATACGTTTGTTGAAATTTTTGCTATAACGTTTGCATCTGC
>JAZNWX010000260.1:0-3105 GCA_045593575.1 Eubacteriales bacterium
CAACGGATTTAGGGCAGTACATATTTATACTATGAATAAGCCCTCGGTGGCTATGGAAATTAAAAATAATCTTTTGGAAGTAATTAAATGATTAATAATGACGTAATAATAGGTGATACCACCGCCGAATCGGTCAGCATCAATATGACAGAGCTTTCTGCTCGTATAGGTAAGGGTGTTGATGTTAACAGTGAAATTATCAAAAAATATATTAACGTTTTTAATAAGAATGTTACGTACAGATATGCTTACGTTAGGATTCCATACAAGCTTACAGATAATATCTCTTATTTTGAAGGCGTTGAGGTCGAGTCAGACTCATTATCGCACGTATTAAGTGAGTCTAAAGAAGTAATTCTTTTAGCGGTTACTACGGGAATATCTATCGATAAAATGATGTCCAAATTATCTATTCAAGCTCCAGCAGATACATATTATTTTGATGCAATAGCATCGGCTGCAATTGAAAGCTATATTGAGTATGTGAGTGATGAAATATGCCGTGGAATGAACGTTACCAAGAGATTTAGTCCCGGATATGCAGATTTTCCGTTAGCTTTTCAAAAATATTTGCTTGATAGACTCAAAGCGAAAGAAAAAATAGGAATAATGCTATCGGATAATTATCTTATGATACCAATGAAATCCATAACCGCAGTTATAGGAATAAAATAACCGAAAGGAGTTCGGTATGAGCAAAATTTACGATATTTTAAGAACAAAAAGAATATATTTTGACGGTGGCATGGGTACAATGCTTCAAAAATGTGGTATTAGGCCTTATGAATCCCCTGAATCGTGGAATTTATTGCATCCTGATATAATTGAGGATATTCACCGTCAATATCTTAATGCAGGTGCAAATATAATTACAACTAATACATTTGGAATTAATTATCTTAAGCATACTGATTACGAGGAGTTGATTACCGCGGCAATTAACTGTGCTAAAAAAGCACAAATTGGATATAAAGATACGTTTATTGCATTTGATGTGGGACCTTTGGGCAGATTTCTTGAACCTATAGGTGACCTCCCTTTTGAAGATGCTATAGAGATTTTTGCTAAGAACATACGTGTTGCTAAAAACCTTGGTGTTGATCTGATTATTATTGAAACAATGACTGATTCCTATGAAACCAAGGCAGCCGTAATTGCAGCAAAAGAAAACTGTAATCTGCCGATTTTCGTAACTAATGTTTATGATGAAAAAGGAAAAACGTTGACAGGTGCAGATGTAGAGGCTATGATAGCTATGCTCGAAGGACTTGGCGTTTCTGCCATTGGAATAAACTGTTCTCTTGGCCCTGATAAAATGGTTCCTTTAATAAAGAGATTTTATGAATACTCTTCTCTTCCAATTATTGCAAATCCCAATGCGGGGCTTCCCAACATCGCTGATGGCATAACAACATATTCCATGGATGCAGAAAAGTTTTCTGATTATGCTGTTTTATTGGCTAATGCCGGTGCAAACATTCTTGGTGGATGCTGTGGAACTGAACCTGAGTTTATTCGTAAAACGATAGATAAAACCAAGAACATCCCACTAAATCCTGTAAATAATAAGGAATTAACCCTTGTTTCTTCTAATACACACATTATAAGTTTTGATAAAAAACCTATTTTGATTGGTGAGCGAATAAATCCCACAGGCAAGCCCAAGCTTAAACAAGCACTTTTAGATAGCGACATTAATTATCTTGTTAAGATCGGATTGGAACAAGCTGATAAAGGAGTCCATATCTTAGATGTTAACGTAGGAATTCCCGACACTGATGAAGAAAAGCTTATGTGTGATACAGTTCAATCATTACAGGCTGTTTGCGATTGTCCTTTGCAGCTTGATTCAAATAACCCTTATGTACTGGGGGCAGCAATGAGACTGTATAATGGTAAACCGCTGATAAACTCGGTTAATGGTGACGAAAAAACAATGAGAAGCATATTCCCTCTCGTGAAAAAGTACGGTGGTGTTGTAATTGCTCTCACACTTGATGAAAACGGCATTCCTAAAACATCTGAAGAGCGTGTGAAAATCGCATTGAAAATAGTAAAATTTGCTGAGCAATACGGAATTGATAAAAAGAACTTAGTCTTTGATCCGTTGGCACTGACGATTTCATCAGATCCTGAAAGTGCCAACATTACTCTAAAAACAGTTGAATTATTAACTGAAATGGGCTTTAAGACAAGTCTTGGCGTGTCTAATATCTCATTTGGTTTGCCCAATCGAGCGATTATTAATTCAAATTTCTTTGTAATGGCACTTGACCGTGGACTTTCTTGTGCAATAATAAATCCTATTTCAAAAGAAATGATGGATTCATATTATTCTTACTGTGCTCTTGCTGACTTAGACAGCTCCTGTTCTAATTACATCAACTATTGTATAGATAATCAATCACAATCGGATATTGCAACAAAGGATTGTAATTACTCACTGCAAGAACAAATTAAAAAAGGAATTGCTGAAGATATTGATAAAACGGTCAATGATCTTCTCCTATTATATTCACCACTTAAAATTATAGATAGCCATATTATCCCTGCATTAAATAGTGTTGGTGATGATTTTGATAAAGGTGTAATTTTTCTTCCGCAGCTTTTAAATAGCGCTGAGGTCGCAAGTCTAGCTTTTTCAATTATCAATACGAAAATGCCGATGAGTGTGAATAACGGAAAAGGCGTCGTTTTAGCAACAGTAAAAGGTGACATTCACGATATTGGTAAGAATATTGTTAAGCTTCTTTTAGAAAGCTATGGCTTTACTGTTTATGATTTAGGCAAAAATGTATCGCCTGAGAAAGTGCTTGATGCTGTAAAGAAGTATAATTGCAATCTTGTTGCTCTTTCAGCACTTATGACTACTACACTTGATGCAATGAAAGAAACAATAATTCAACTGAAGAATTATGACAGTAATATTAAAGTTATGGTCGGCGGTGCAGTACTCAATGAAGAATATGCTAAATCAATTGGGGCTGATTCATATGGGAAGGATGCCATTAGTGCAGTAAAATATGCATTAGAGTATTATAAATAGCATGTAGGCGACGCAGATGCGTCGGCTTTTTTATATGTATCTGTCCCCTCCATCAGGAA